>CAZIIZ010000089.1:0-8356 GCA_964539225.1 uncultured Hyphomicrobiales bacterium
TCTAATGCTGTTAAGTTTTCTCCTTTGGGAGCCAATGTATATATTAATATATTTAATCAAGAAGATATTGTTTGCATTAGTATTCGCGATGAAGGTCCAGGATTAAATGAAATGGACAAAGAATTGGCTTTCAAAAAATTTGCAAAATTATCTGCGAAACCAACTGCAGGAGAAACATCTAGCGGACTCGGATTATCAATCGTTAAGTTATTAACAGAGGCTATGGGCGGCAAAGTCAAATTTAATCCGGAAATCAAAAGCGGAGCCGAGTTTATTGTTCAATTTCCATCAAAGGCGTTATAATGGCAAAATTAAATATATCGGTCCTACACGTAGAGGATAATAAAGCATTTCGCGGAGTATTCAAATATTTGATTAAGCCGGAAGTACAAGAATTCTATTCAGCACAAAACGGTAGAGAAGGTTTCGAAATTTTCAAACTGTACAGTCCTGACATAGTAATTACTGACATTGATATGCCGGAAATGGACGGAATAGAGTTGTCGCGAGTTATTAAAAGCTATGCTCCAGACACTCCCATTATCGTGTTCTCATCGGTTGAACGAGAAACTTACTTGCTCGAAGCTATTAACATAGGTATAGAGCAATTTGTAATCAAGGATGAAGACAATTTCAAAGAAATTCTACATAGCTTACGGCGTAGTGCTAAAGAAATCGAACTTCGTAGAAAAACCAAGGATCAAGAGAACAGAATCGTCATGCTTTCACGTGCAATCGAGCAAAGCGGAAGTATGATAATTATTTCTGATCCGGAGGGTTACATAGAATTCGCTAATGACACTTTCTTGAAAACTACTGGATACGAATTAGCCGAAATTATGGGAAGGCATATCATAGAATTTAAAGATGAAAGATATAGAGAATTTTTCGAAAATGCTATGAATGGTAATCAAGTAACCGGTGAATATGTACAAAAAAGCAAAACAAGGAATGAGTTTTTGGCTTCCTGCCGAATTTCCCCAATTCGAAATTCAGAAGGAATAATTACGAACTTAGTAGAAGCATCAGACGATATTACTGCTAAACGAGAAGCAATTAAAGCTATTGAAAAAGCTAATTATTCCCGACGTAATTTTTTAGCTAATATGAGCCACGAATTACGTACGCCACTAAATGGAGTAATAGGTATAAGCTCTCTATTATTAGAAACAGAAACTACATTAGAGCAAAAAGAATTTCTAAATCTAATGAAAAGCTCCGCCGAAGCATTACTGAAAATTATTAACGACATCTTAGATTTTTCTCAAATTGAAGATAACAAACTAATAATTATCGAGAAGCCATTTGATTTAGTTAATACAATAAATATAACCTTGAATTTTTTCAAAATGGCAGCTAATGAAAAGAACATCGAATTAGAGTTCCATTATCAACCAGATATTCACAAGTATGTATTGAGCGATGAACGTCGCTTACAACAAATTTTAACAAATATTATCGGTAATTCAATAAAATTTACAGAAAAAGGTCAAGTTGAACTTCTGATAAATATAGTCGAGGAAACTGATATAGATACTTTATTAATTTTTTCCATAAGAGACACCGGAATCGGAATACCAGCGGATAAATTTAATTATATTTTCGATAGATTTACGCAAGCAGATTCCTCATTCACCCGCAAATACGGCGGAACGGGATTAGGATTAGCAATAGCTAAAGACTTAGTCAATCTTATGGATGGACGAATCTGGGTAGAAAGCAATGAAGGCATCGGCTCAGAATTCTTTATTGAATTGAGACTTAAAAAAGTAATTAACCCGACAATTATTAGTTCGATAATTAGCAAAAACACAAAATTTATTCCTCCGAAATTATCAGCTAATATTATTAAGATTTTATTAGTAGAAGACAATCTAATGAATCAAAAAATTGTGATGAAAGGATTACGCAGTTACGGACACGATATTACAACTGCCGATAATGGAATTGAAGCATTAGAAAAGTACAAGCAAGGTAGCTTCGATTTGGTACTTATGGATATAGAAATGCCACTAAGAAATGGATTAGATGCTACTAAAGATATACGTCTTTACGAAAAATCAGTAAAAAAACATACGAAAATTGTAGCTCTTACAGCTCACATTAGTAGCGAGACAAAAAATAAATGTTTCGATGTAGGGATGGACGATTTCTTGATGAAACCGATAAATTTCGAGTTATTATTTGATATTATCGAAAAAGTTAAGATGAATAAAAAGTCCGAAAATTCAGACACTATGATTATCGAAGGTAAAATCGATATTCTAAATCCTAAGTATTTAGAAAGCTCAATATTCAAGAAAAATATTATTAAATATATGCTCGATGAAATCCCAATATTAATTGATGATTTGAGATCGAGTTTTAAAAGTAATAAATTAGAAGATGCAAATTTATTAGCTCACAGGATTAAGTCATTATTTAATTTAGCTGGTGCCCCGAAACCACGAAAAATGGCTTCGGATTTAGAGTTTTTAATTCGCTCTCACGACCTCGAAGGAATAGGAAAAATGGTAAATTCTCTCGTGGTCGAAACCCTAACTTTAGTCAATAAAATTTCGAATAACAAAGCACAAGAAGTGGAGTAAGCTATTATGAGAATATTAATAATGGAAGACGATTTTACTTCCGCCACAGTCCTACAAAAAATAATGAGCGAATATGGCGAAGTAGTGATTGCTAGTGATGGCAGAGAAGCAGTCGATATATATCTAGATAATGCTAACAAAAAGCAACGCTTCCAATTAATTTGTTTGGATATTATGGTTCCAGAAATTGATGGACAAGAAGTCCTGAAAATCATTCGCAATCACGAAAACGAAAATGGATTAAGCAATTTGAAGCTCAGGGCAAAAGTCGTAATGATTACAGCCTTGAATGATATTGATAACTTGATGTCATCTTTCCGCGAACAATGCGAAGGATATATAATAAAACCTTTCAGCAGAGAAAAAATTAACAAGACTTTATCTCAATTAGGCTTAATTAGTAATTAGTCGATAATAAGGAATGGCAAAATGGTACCAAATGATTTAAGAGAATTAGTCGATGGGTTTTTCTCTGAAACATTAGACAATTTGGATGACAACGAAATTAGAATCAGCAAATTAAGTGAACCAGGAAGTATTGATCATATTGAAGCAATATTTAGAGTATTTCATACCCTAAAAGGTCTATCTGGATTTTTCGAGCTTTATGTAGTACAAAAGGTTACTCATACGGCAGAAACTCTCTTAGACTTGATGAGATGTAATCCTATGCCCGTTTCGCCGGAAACTGTTGATTTATTATATGTAGCTTTTGATTTTCTGCAAAACGCTTTAAAATCTACCGGAGAAAACTATACGGATGAGCTTTACCAAGAAGAATCTGTGATATTATTAGAACAATTAAAAATCAAAACGCAAGAATTTGAAAATATCATACAAAATGAAGGCGGTATTGTAGATTTTAACGAAGCCACATCTTCAAATCTTTTGGATGAAATTGAAAAAGAAGATACAATTCATGAATCAAATAATGAGTCAGAAACCGACCCATTTGAACAAATCATGGCAGAATTTACGGATACAACAGTATTGTTTTTGAAAGATTTTCAAAAATATTCCGATAAATTATCAAAATCATACAATCCTGAATTACTAAATAAAATGAGCTCTACCCTCAGCTCGCTTAAAGCTAATTCTAGTCTTTTGGAATTAAAATCTGTCAACTCTATGGTGCGAGGCATTGAGACAGTAGTCGAATATCACAAAGCAAATCAGATCGAATTCTCTCCATCTATCAATCAATTGCTAAATGAATCTGCGATACTATTGGAAACCATACTCAAGCAGCTTAAGAAAACCAAGGATGATTCATCTTTCAAAAACGATGTTATGGATCTTTGTGAATTTTTAACACAAGATTTACACAATGAATCAGACGATCAAGGCAGTAATAAATCGAATTCTCCAGAATTGAGCATTCAAGAAATCGCTATAGAAATGAGCTTAGTATTCGCGAAAATTGAAAAAGATGAAAATGATTTTGATTCTATAAATCTTTTGTTAAGTTATCTGATTACGTTAAGCAATACAGATTTATTTAAGACGAATTCAGAATTAAACGATATAATTTTAAGTATTACCTCAATAGTAGATAGCGTCGCTAACAAAGAAATTAATGCCGGTGCAATTATTAGCGTTATCAAAAGCGATGTAAAGATTATTTGCCAATTCATCGGCAACACGTATTCCGATTCAAATTCTTCCAATTCTGATGATAAGAATACTAAACAAAAAGATTCAGCTCCAATAGCCAAAGTAGAACTAAAAACCTTAGCCGAAGCCCAGATAATTGTAGAGCAACAAACCCCGAAGGAGTTTATCAAATCCGATGCAGACAAAGCAATAACTGCTGAACGCAAAGAAGTGCGAGTATCGACCGATAAGCTCAATAAATTGTTCGATTTAGTAGGCGAAATTATCACCATTGAGTCGATGGTAGTTAATAATAAAAATCTTCAGGGACTGAAATTGCCTGATTTTCAAATTGCTGCCGGAATGCTGAATAAATTAATTCGTGAACTCCAGAAAATTACGATGTCTATCAGAATGATTCCTTTAGAGGGAATGTTCAATAAAATGAGCCGCTTGCTTAGAGATTTATCTCGCAAATTCGGCAAGAACATCGAATTAGAAATCAATGGACAAGAAACCGAGATGGATAAAAATGTAATAGAACAATTGTCCGACCCATTAGTCCACATGATTAGAAATTCTATTGATCACGGAATAGAAGATGAGCATCAAAGGTTAGATGCCGGCAAAAATCCGATAGGGAAAATCATACTTGGAGCTTCGTACCAAGGCAATGAAATTCATATAACCGTCGAAGATGATGGAGCCGGACTAAACCGAACAAAATTAATAGAAAAAGCACAGTCTCGAGGTTTGTTCTACGGCAATCCCGCAGATTTGTCCGACAAACAAGTTTGGCAATTCGTCTTCGAGCCAGGACTATCCACAGCCAAAGAAGTAACGGATGTATCCGGTCGAGGTGTTGGTATGGATGTCGTTAAAAAGAATATCGAAAAACTGCGAGGCACGATAGACATAGAAAGCAGAACAGGATTCGGCACTAAAATCACTTTCCGCATCCCGCTTACATTAGCGATAATGGACGCAATGCTAATTAGAGTCGGTGTATCTAAATATGCTTTGCCAATTCTTTCCGTACGCGAATCATTCCAACCCAAAACTAAGGATATTACCATGACTATGGACGGTATCGAAGTAGTCAAAGTGAGAAATGAATTGTATCCGGTTGTTAGGCTTCATGAAATATTCGGACGCAAACCGGACAACTATGATCTGGACAGAGGAATATTAATGATGCTAAATTCTCACGAAAAAAAGGTATGCTTGTTTGTCGATGAAATACTCGGACAGCAGCAAGCAGTAGTAAAACCTTTATCGGAATACATTGGAGACGTAGAAGGCATTACAGGATGTATGGTGATGGCAGACGGAAAGATTGGATTGATAATCGACGTAGATAGTTTAATAAATAAAGCAGAAAATTTTACTAAATAAATTAATGGTGTAAATATATGGCAGATAACACATTATTGTACAACGAAGTAAGCGTAGTGGACACCCAGAAGGATAAATATTTGACCTTCCATTTAGCCGGTGAAGACTATGCTATTGAAATTAAATACGTAACCGAAATAGTTGGAATGCAAGATATAACAGAAGTACCCGATTTAGCAAATTATATCCGCGGAGTAATTAACCTGCGTGGCAAGGTAATACCGGTAATCGACGTAAGACTTAGATTCCTAATGTCGCCTCGAGAATATGACAGTAGAACTTGTATTATAATAATTCACCTCCAAACTACGTCTGTAGGGCTTATTGTTGACGAAGTATCGGAAGTGATTAATATACCGGCTGAACAGATAGACGATCCACCACGCACGATGAAAGGTACTAAGAGTCGCTTTATTCAAGGATTTGGTAAAGTAGGAAATAAAGTAAAAATGGTACTGAATATTGATAATTTCTTAAATGATGAAGAATTACAAGAAATTGAACTAATCCCTTAGATGTAAGTATATTATTATTAAAGTAAAAAAATATCGAAGAAAACTATGAACTATATGATTGTTGATGATGCCCCGACGATGCGACGAATCGTAATTAATGCCTTAGCCTCATTAGGCTTTGGATCTGTAGTCGAAGCGGCAGACGGATTAGAAGCTTTAAGCAAACTAAAATCAGCCAGTCCAAAGATTGATTTTATAATAACCGACTGGAATATGCCAAATATGAACGGATTAGAGCTTATTCAAGAGATACGTAGAAATCCAGATTATAAAAATCTACCTATCGTATTAGTTACGACTCGAGGCGAAAAAAAGGATATTATAGAAGCACTGAAAAGCGGAGTGGATAATTACATTGTGAAACCATTTTCGCCAACTGTGTTAAAAGAGAAACTCGATTCAGTAAAAGAGAAATACGGATTGAAATAGTATTTCCAATCACTTGGATTGCGACCGCTTAATGCCAGTCAAGGATTTCTAAAAACCTTTTTTTAGAAATCCTTGATAAATGGCTAAAATGAATAATCCAAAATTCCTCTAGTTCTGCGACTAATTTGCCGATATGAATATTTCAATTATTTAAAAACAAAAAACTTATCCTGAGCAGTTTGGCAGAAAGCACAATGAGCATCTGCATTAGCTATATCGTAAGTATTTCCACAAACAGGACATACTGAATACCCCAGCGGCAAAGTATTCTCTGCATTCGAATTTAATGCCTCTAAGGCTTTACTATAGAAATCCTTGTGTTTTTTCTCTGTATCTAATGCCCATTTGAATGATTTGGTAGCTTTTTCCACGTTTTCAGAGTTAGCATCAGCCAAAAATTGCGGATACATAGTCGCAACTTCATAAGATTCTCCTGTGATAGCAGCTTGTAAATTTTCCGCAGTAGTTTTGACTTCAAATTCAGGTTTGAAATCTTCCATCTTTTCGCCCAATCCATCTAAAACTTTTTTATGATTAGCCGCATGAATTCCTTCAGCTTTCGAAGCAGCTTCAAATAGATTAGCAATACTAATTTTACCTTCCGCTTTAGCTTTTAGAGCAAAAGCAGCATACTTAGCACTCGCTGTAGTTTCTCCGATAATTCCGGCTTTTAGATTCTTAATTGTTTTAACCGGTTTTGCTTGATTACAAGCAGAAAAGACCATTAAGCTAACTAACGCTAAAATCAAAATATTCCTCATAGTAATCTCCGAAATAATGATAAAATAAGAATAATTAAAGTGGCATCATGTAGTTATATACTAATGTTCCGCCGAAGAAACCAGTAATACTAACGCAAATCGTTGCAATGCCATACATCGCAAATGCAATCCATTTCAAATTAGCATTTTCGGTTTTATTTCTCAATAAATAAATCCTAAGCAGAGAAGTGGCTAATAGAAATGATACTGTCAACCATGCAAATACTTGGTGCAAATCCCTGATTTCGTCTGCCGCTCCGGACATTTCATTGGTAAATACTAATCCGCTAAACACTGCTACTATCGAGGCAAGTGTTCCTACTATCAAAAGGTAAAATCCTACCTTCGGCAAGCATAATTCCTTTTTAAAATACAAGGAAGCTACTTCGGCTACAAATCCCAATGTAGTTAAAGCTATCGGAAAGTGTACCAACATCGGATGAAGATGGGTTGTGGACATCATATAGTTTTTGATTCTTTAGTTAATTTATTAAAATATTCTGAAAAATTTCGCCCTCTAAGTAAAGATTTAGACAATCATAGTAAGAATTTATGATAAAAGAATGCCTTTATTCTCGCTCAAATCGCAAAACAATTCAGAACTAATACAAACTCGTTTATCTACGTATTCTCAATAAACTAATCCAAACATACAAAATATTATGAATATATACAAGGACTATTTAAAATTATTATATTATTTTTATCTGATTCTAATAAGCGAAATTCTATTTTTAAACCCAAACTTTTCTAAAAACACATAATAATAGAAAAGTTTGGGTTTAACGTTCGGGAGTTGCACCCTTTCGAGAATAAACGTGCCGACCCAATAAATGCAAAAAAAGTCGCTCAATTAATTGAACGACTTTTTTTATTAAGAATATATTTCATTTAGCTGATTAGCTAAGTTTTCTCATTGAATCTTCAGACAATAAGTCCATAAATGAAATTGCACTTCCTGATGTATCTTTAGGATTCGCAGCAGTAAATCTTTCAGATTTAGGAGCACGAGCAGGAGCTTCTTGCTGAACGGCTGGTTCGAAGATTACTGATTCTTGTTCTGGAACGATATCAG
>CAZIIZ010000090.1:0-2797 GCA_964539225.1 uncultured Hyphomicrobiales bacterium
TCTCTTCCGATCTGTCATCCAAGTCATACCCGAAACTGGATTTGGGGCAAAGATAGCGATTGCATTTGCCGAAAAAATAGTGAATAAGAATGCAATGACGATGATAGTAATTAATGCAATTATTGCTTGCGAGAAAGTAATATTAACGCCGAGAATTAAAAACGCAAAAATAGCAGCAATTACCATGAATGATAATAACATAATGAAAGTCATTTTCATATCTACGTTTGTGCGTTCTGTATCTTCAGCTTTTACTTCTACCTTACCGCCGAAAATGCCATTAACTGCTAATTTAAAAGCAGAAGCGATAACGCTCGACGAACGAATGATACCGATAATACCAGCCATAGCAATCGCTCCGATACCAATCGGACGAACGTACATTTTAAAAATGGCTTCAGCAGTCATAGCATCGAATGGATTAACTCCTCCGGCTCCTACTGCGATTCCTCCGATGGAGTGAATCAGCGGCACGAATACGAACCACGAAAGCAATGAGCCAACAGTGATAATCAACGAGAATTTCAGTCCGACTAAGTATCCAAAACTGAATACCAACGGGCTAACGCTCATTTTCATTACCATTTTATACTTATCTGCAAGCATTTCGCCAATTGGCACTATTCGGGAAGTTAATGTTTCAGACCATAATTTCATAGACGAGAAAAGAAATTCAAATACACCACCGGCAAGTCCGCTGGTGATTAATATTCCTGCTTGCGAACCGCCCTTTTCTCCTGTGATTAGGATTTCCGTTGTTGCTGTAGCCTCAGGGAATGGGAATTTGCCGTGCATATCCTTCACGAAATATTTTCGGAATGGAATCAGGAATAATATTCCCAGAAATCCGCCCAAGAGCGAGGATAGGAATATCTGCAAAAAGTTTACTTGAATTTCGGGATATTTAGCTTGTAAAATGTATAATCCGGGAATGGTAAAGATTGCACCAGCAACGATTACGCCGGAAGTAGAGCCTACGGATTGGATGATGATATTTTGACCCAAGGCATTTTTTTTCTTTAATGCTGTGGACAAACCAACTGCGATAATTGAAATCGGAATGGCTGCTTCGAATACTTGACCGATTTTCAAACCGGAATAAGCAGCCGCTGCTGAAAATATAATTGCCATAATCAAACCTGTGATAATCGAATACGGAGTTACTTCCTGTATCTTACTATCGGCAGGCATTACCGGCTTATACACTTCGCCGTCTTTTAGCTCGCGATAAGCATTTTCGGGCAATTTAGAATTTGTGTTTGGAGTATGTTCCATCTGAGCAAAGTCCTTTAAAATTATTTAGATTTATCAACCCATACTTCAGGTAATTTAATTAAAGTATCCACTACTTGCTGCAATGCGTTTGCAGAGATCCATTCAGTACGGCTGTGGAAGTTCTGTCCGCCGGCATAGAAGTTCGGGGTAGGAAGTCCCATTTCTGTCAATCTGGAGCCGTCTGTGCCGCCGCGGATTGGTTCCCATACTGGTTCAACGCCTGCACGAATGGCTGCGTCCCACATACATTCAGTTACTACTTCGTGTCCGCCTAAGTAGTCAGCCATATTTCTATACTGTTCTTTGATTTCGAGTTCGATTTTGGCTTTTGGATATTTAGCACGAGCTACTTCCACGATATTTTCTAATATTGTTTTCTGAAGCTCTAAGCCTGAAGTTTTGAAATCTCTCATTAACATTCTAAGAGTAGATTTGCCGATGCCGCCTTCTACTGTGTGCGGATGGATGAATGGTTGATATTTTTCAGTTCTTTCTGGAGACATTTCCCTTGGCAACATATCAATAATGTCGGCAATGATACGAACGGAATTAATCATAATATTATTTGCAGAACCCGGATGAATATCACGTCCATAGACTGTGATAGTCGCACCATTAGCACTGAAGGTTTCTTTGTTTAATTCGCCGGGGAAATCGCCATCGACTGTATAAGCATATTTAGCACCGAATTTTTTCATATCGAAGCATTTAGTGCCAAGTCCGATTTCTTCGTCCGGAGTGAATCCGATGCGGATGTCGCCGTGAGGAAGTTCAGGATGCTGAATCAAATATTCTGCCATAGTCATAATTGCAGCGATACCGGCTTTGTCGTCAGCACCGAGAAGCGTAGTGCCATCAGTAGTGATAAGAGTATGACCGATGCAACGAGCTAAATTTGGATTTTCGCATTCGCTGATAATGGCATTTTCGTAATTTGGTAATACTATGTCGCCACCTTGGTAATTCTCAATAATTTGAGGTTTTACATTTGCTCCGCTTACGTCTGGAGATGTATCTAAATGTGCTAATAATCCTATAGTCGGTACTTTGCCGAAAGCTGCATGCGATGCGGGTAAGTTCGACGGAATAGTAGCAAATAAATAACAATGTTCGTCTAGTACAATATCGTTAGCCCCAATTTCGTTTAATTCCTTAACTAATAAATTGGCTAAATCGAATTGTTTCGGAGTGCTTGGTGTAGCGTCCACACCGTCTTGAGATTGCGTATCAATTTTTACATAACGCAAGAATTTCTCGATAACTTTTTCGCTCATATTTTCCTCATTTTTTGTTATATTGTAGTACATAATTTTTTTTAAAGAAATTTATTTCGTAATTTTACAAATTTACAATATAACTCAAGAATTTGAGAAAATCAAATTTTTATCTTAAATAATTCAAATTTATATAAATTAAGCTGTAATAACGGAGGATATACGATGTACTTAGGAATAGATGTAGGCGGAACCAATATGAAATGCGGAGTGTTGGACGATGGAGATAACTTAATTTATCAGCATAC
>CAZIIZ010000090.1:2897-8316 GCA_964539225.1 uncultured Hyphomicrobiales bacterium
GATAATGATGCAAGTATAGCAGCATTGGCAGAAATGACTTTGGGTTGTTGTAAAAATGATAATGACTTTATCTACGTTAGTCTTGGCTCGGGAGTTTCTGCCGCAATAGTCTATGATAGACAGATTATCAAAGGCGTTCACGGCGGAGCCGGAGATTTGGGACATATAATAATTGATATGAATGCTGCTGTTGAGAATAGAGAGCAGTCGTATAAAACCGGAATTTTAGAAGAATACGTTGGTAAAAATAAGATCGCAGAACAAGCCAAAGAAGTAATTAAAATGTATCCCAATTCAATTATGCATACTTACGAGAAATTAGATCCTTATTTTATTTCTGCCGCTGTCAGCAAAGGCGATAAAGCCGGAACTAAAGTTTTTAAAGTGGCGGGCAGAACTTTAGGAATCGGTTTGGCTTCGGCGATGAATTTATTAGATATTCCACTAGTTGTATTGGGCGGCGGAATGGCACAATCGCACCAAATTCTATTCCAAACGGCGATGAATACTATCAAGGAAAGAGCAATGCCGACTATCGCAGCAAGTGCCGAATTCAGATTCTCGCACTTTGCAAAGGAAACCGGAGTAATCGGTGCGGCTATGATGGGCAGAATTGAAGCAGAAAAAATTGAAATGCAACGAAACAGATAAAATAAATTTACGTATGATACTTCTACAAAGCATAAGTAATTATTAAAACATATTTCTAAAGTTGTTATTATAGATTTTTGATACTATTTGATTGAATACATTTTTTATTGATTTATTTCAGAAAGAAATTCTGATTTGTACTTAAATTTTGAATAATGTATTTAGTTCCAAGGTCGATTGAAAAATTAAAATATTTAGTCATTCTGAGCGTAGCGAAGAATCCAATGCGTTCATAACTCTTAATACCTCAGTAGATTCTTCGCTACGCTCAGAATGACCGAATTCAAAATAATCCATTTTCATCAGCCTAATAATATCAAAATTAATAATATAAATTTTAGAAATATGTTTTTTATATATAAACAGGAGCAAATAAATTATGGAAGCAAGTAAAGGCAAAATCCTCTGGATAGACGACGAAATACAATTGCTGAAACCGCACGTATTCCTATTAGAGCAACGTGGCTACGAAGTAGCTCAAGCTACTAATGCCGAAGACGGTATAGAATTGGTTCGCACAGGATATTATGACTTAATATTTTTAGATGAAACGATGATTGGTCTAACAGGAATCGAAGCTCTCCCGAAAATTAAAGAATATGCTCCTGCCACGCCTGTAGTGATGGTAACTAAAAACGAAGCTGAAGCATTAATGGAAGAAGCTATCGGCAAAAAAATTGATGACTATTTAACTAAACCTGTTAATCCGGCTCAGATTATTGCAGCAGTTAAGAAATTTTTAGATTCTAAGCGTATCGAGCAAGAAACTTTAACTCAAGATTATTTGCGTGGATTCAACGAAATCACTCAAAGACTGTACGATAATTTGACTTGGAATGATTGGAACGAAATTTATCAGAAATTAGTAAATTGGTCCATCGAAATAGATAAACATCCACAGCTCGGATTCAACCAAACTCTTCAAGATCAATGGAGAGAATGCAATGCAGCTTTTTCAAAGTTCGTCGAGAATAATTATGTGCATTGGATTAATAATGAGAAAGACGAAGAAACTCCGGTATTTTCCAATTCCGTAGTTGATAAATATTTAGTACCGCTATTAAAAACAGGCGATCCGGTGTTCTTCTTCGTAGTCGATTGTATGCGTTTAGACCAATGGCTCGTGATGGAAGAATTGCTACGTCCGTTCTTTAATTTCAAAAAGAATAACTATAGTTCAATTTTGCCAACGGCTACTCCGTACTGCCGAAATTCAATTTTCGCAGGACTATTTCCGGCAGATATTCATAAACACTTACCACAATATTGGGTTAGCGAATTGAATAGCGAAGACCATAAGCAAAATGCTTTCGAGAAAGAATTATTAGAAGAGCAATTAAAACGCAAAGGCATTAAGCTGAAAGACCCATTAACATATATCAAAATTCACGATACTGATTTCGGCAAAAAAATTGAAGGCGATATCGGAAAATTTACCAAAAAGCATTTGACTGCGATAGTAATAAATGCGATGGATATGATTGCTCATTCACGTTCGGATTATGCCATTCTTAAAGAAATAGCTCCAGACGAAAGTGCATACCGTTCGCTGACTCGTTCGTGGTTCACTCACTCCAGCTTATTCAAAATGCTGAAAGTGATTTCGCAAGTGAAAAATGCTAAAGTAGTAATCACTACCGACCACGGTTCAATCCGCTGTATGCGTGGAGTGAAAGTAATTGGCGATAGAGAAACCACAACTTGCCTTCGTTACAAATTTGGCAAGAATGTGAAAGCCGACGATAGAAATGCAATGCAAGTGAAAGATCCAGAACATTTCCGTTTGCCGAAGATGGGATTGACCGTGAATAATATCATAGCGAAGGAAGATTATTACTTCGTTTATCCGACGGATTTCCATCAGTTTATGGCTCGATACAGAGACAGCTTCCAGCACGGCGGAATTTCATTGGAAGAAATGATAATTCCCGTGATTGAAATGGAACCAAGATAATTTTAGACAGTAAAAGATAATTATAATTCTAACAATTATGGGTATCTTTTTCATCGTATCGAATTGTCATTCCTGCGTAACGAGTCTTCGAGTGGATGCGAAAACAGCGTCCTTAATTGTCATTCCTGCGAAACGAGTCTTCGAGTGGATGCAGGAATCTAAAAAAGTTGCGAGACCAATAGACTATAGGAAACCAAGTTCAATGGTAATATTAAGTTCCTTAGATTCCGGTATTTATTCGAAGACTCATAAAACCGGAATGACAGTTTAGTTTGTCGAAACGAAGACTCATAAAACCGGAATGACATTTAGTTTATACAACGAAGACTCGCTTGCAGGAATGACAATAAAACTGAATGCAAGTATTGATAGATATTGTCAGAGATGTTTATAATGGTTCGATATTATAAGGGATTTCAATAACATTCGTGAATTAAATTGCGAAAACTTGAAATTCCTTTTTTCATTTTGGCAAATAATCTTTAATTTTGTACTGCTTAAATTTTAATAATAGCTCATTTAACAAATTACAAGGCACAATAATGAATATATTAGTTTTAAATACCGGCAGTTCGTCGCTGAAATTCCAAATTATCGACACCGATATGGGGAAAATCGAAGCAGCCGAAGACAAACAATTAGCAAAAGGTATAATCGAACGTATTGGTTCGCAAGCGGTTTTAACCTTTGAAATTCCGGGTCAGCCGAAACGCAAAGAATCTATGTTGATTAAAGACCATAAAGAAGCAATTCAACAAATTATTAATTGGATTACTGCTGAATCTACTGTAATCGAGGGTATCAAAAACCTACAAGACATTCACGCTATTGGGCATCGTACAGTACACGGTGGCGAGAAATTCAATGGTTCTATCGCTATCAATCAGGACGTGATTTCTATGATTGAAGAATGTATTGATTTAGCACCGCTTCATAACCCAGCCAACTTAAAAGGTATTTATGCAGCGAAAGAAGCATTCGGTCCTATGATTCCTCAAGTAGCAGTATTTGACACAGCTTTCCACTCAACTATGCCTGAAGAAGCATATTTGTACGGAATTCCATATCAATACTATTTGAACTATAAAATCAGAAAATATGGTTTTCACGGCACTTCTCATCGCTTTGTGTCATACCGTTACCGTACATTAGCCGGAATTACACGCGAAAATACCAATATCATTACCATGCACTTGGGCAATGGTTGCTCGGCTTGTGCTATCAAGAATGGTGTATCGGTAGATACATCTATGGGGATGACTCCGCTCGAAGGTTTGATGATGGGGACTCGCTCAGGCGATATTGACCCATCTATCATCGAATATATCGCACACAAAGAATCAATTCCATTCGAAGAAGTATTCAGCGTATTGAACAAACGCTCAGGCTTGACAGGAATTTCTGGCTTGACTAACGATATGCGTGATTTAGAAGACGAAATGGCTCGCGGCGACAGACGTGCTAAATTAGCTATAGAAATGTTCTCTTATCGTGCTAAAAAATACATTGGTTCATACCTTGCAGTATTAAATGGTGCTCAAGCTATCTGCTTTACAGGCGGTATAGGCGAGAATGGTCCAATCCCAAGAATGCAAATGTGCGGAGAAATGTCTGCTTTAGGTATAGAAATAGATCCAGAATTAAATGAAATTGCTATACGTGGTAAAGAAATGAAAATCTCTACTCCGAATAGTAAAGTTGAAGTATGGGTAATCCCAACAAACGAAGAATTAATCATCGCAAGAGATACTTACAGAATAGTAGCGAACGTACCAAAACCTTGGTAATTCCGTAGTATTATTTATTAGTATCCTATCACGCAATCAGTCCCATAAACACTAATTTTTTAGAATTAGAAGTATATGGGACTGATTATATTTTAAGTTGTAACGGACTCGAATAAAACTATTATTTGATTTTAACAGCAATCTTGCCAACTGAAGTTTGAGATCCGGCTGATGAAGAAGCAGAAATCAGATATACTCCAGTTTCTACGGTTTCGCCTTTTTCATCACGTCCGTCCCACACAGCTCTACCGCCGGCAGCATTTATTGAGCGAACAAATCTGCCTTCCATGGTTACTATCTTCAGAATATTTTCTTTAACTAATCCATTGATGGTTAGTACCTCATCTTGCATAGGATAGAACGGTTGCGGATAGCAAGTAATATTATAATCCGGTTCGGGATTGACCGACAATGATCGAGCTGAATATAAGTTCGCATCTGTTGCAAAATACATAGTACCAGTAACAGGATTAGATGTTATTGCATAAATAATATTCGTACTCAAAGGCGAATTATTTTTATTGAATTCGGCTATCACTTCTGTGCCGTCGGACGAAAGCACGAAAATGCCTTCGTTAGTTGCTATCCATTTATTATCAATAGCGTCGATATAGATTTTATTTATACTCTTGCTAGCAAATGCATTAATTTTTCGGATTACTGGAGCGGAATTGCCAAGTACAGCTGAACTATTTGGCATTACATTCAAACCTTCGGCAGTGCCAATCCATAAAGCACCTTGCTTATCGAAAGCAATCGAATTAATCGAATTACTCAGTAGATTAGTGCTATTCCGTGTGATTCTGCCGTATTTTTCTTTTTCTTCATTAGCATATAGCAGACCTCCATTATCGGTTGAAGCCAGCCATTTCGTGTTATACCCGTCAATGTCCAAACTCATCATAGATTGAATGTCTGTTCCTAAAGGCATAGTAACAGATTCGAATGAATTATCTGGCTTTAATTTGATAAGTAATGGCTTGCCATCAACAGCCAAAACATTGATGAACCAAATATTACCTCGAGC
>CAZIIZ010000091.1:0-8291 GCA_964539225.1 uncultured Hyphomicrobiales bacterium
TCTCTACAAAGCTCCTATAGACTTTACTTACTCAATTCTGAGTGTCATTTTCTTTTAGTGAAAACGAAGTTTTCTTTGAAACCTCAGAATGACTACTTATGAGACCACCACCTGAATACCTTTAGCATATATCGGTATGTGTAACTGGATTATTAGACTTTACATAAATTGAATTACAATTACGAAAATAATTTCAGTTAATTCATCATCAATTACGATTTCTATTTGCAAATATCAAAAAAATTTATATCTTTGTAATTCTAAATTTACAAACAAGATTTTTACATATATTTTCAAATTAAAGAGGAATTTAAAATTATGGCTACTAAAAGAAGCAAACAAGATTCTTACAAAATTGCTTGGTTGCCGGGAGACGGCGTAGGCGTAGAAGTATTAGAAGCGACAAAAATCGTATTAGATAAATTGAATTTTAAAGCAGAATACATCCATGGCGATATTGGATGGGAATTCTGGTGTAAAGAGGGCGATTCTTTCCCTCAGAGAACTATTGATTTGTTGGGCAAAGTAGATGCCGCTATGTTCGGTGCAATTACTTCTAAACCGATGAAAGAAGCCGAAAAAGAGTTAGTACCTGAATTGCAAGGCAAAGGCTTAATCTATCGTTCTCCTATCGTCAGAATGCGTCAAACATTCGATTTATTCAATTGCTTGCGTCCATGCAAAGCATATCCGGGCAATCCATTGAACTTCAAGGATTCTATCGACATCGTGATGTTCCGCGAAAATACTGAAGATATGTATTGCGGAGTGGAATTCAATCCGGTTCCGGAATTATTATCGAACACTTTAAAAGAATTATCTCAACCGTTTGCTAAATTTGCTGAATTAAAAGGCGATGAATATGCAATTTCTTGCAAAATAAATACTCGCAAAGGTTCCGAAAGAATCGTACGTGCTGCTTTTGAGTTTGCTCAAGAACACGGTCGCAAGAAAGTAACTATCGTTCATAAAGCGAACGTAGTGCGTGCCACAGACGGTTTATTCTTTGATATAGCTAAAGAAGTAGCGAAGGATTTCCCTGAGATCCAGTGGGACGACGCAAACATCGACGCAATGACTATGTGGATGCTAAAAAATCCGGATAATTACGACGTGATGGTAGCTCCGAACTTATACGGCGACATCATCAGCGATTTAGCTGCTCAGATGGTTGGCGGTCTTGGATTCGGTTGCTCAGGCAACATTGGCGAGAATTTAGCTGTATTCGAACCTTCTCACGGCTCGGCTCCTAAATATACAGGTATGTACAAAGTAAATCCAATTGCTACTGTTCTTGCTGCTAAAATGATGCTTGAATGGCTTGGCGAAATTGAAATGGCTGAAAGAGTAGAAAAAGCTACAGCCGAAGTAATCAAAGAAGGCAAAGTACGCACTTATGATATGGGCGGCACTCATACTACTTTGGAAATGGGTCAAGCAATTGCAGATAAATTGTAATATATTTATCAATTTTCTATAATCAAAAGCCCTACATTGTTCTAATGTAGGGCTTTTGTGATTATAAACTTTGATTGTGATATTATCTAAACATCTTTTTATAGAGAAAATTCTGCATTCTATACTAATCGATTGCAATAGGCACTGTAAATATAAATTTACTACCTTCGCCCAAATTGCTTTCTGCATATATTGAACCGCCATTCCGCTCGACGAATTCTTTACATAGAATTAATCCCAGCCCAGTTCCCTTTTCATTATTAGTACCGATAGTGCTGATGTTCGATTCTATACTAAATAATTTATTAATTCTGTTCGACTCGATTCCAATACCGTTATCGCAAACAGAAATTTGAATCATTTCGACAGAATTGATTATTGCCGTTTCAGCAGTAATCGAAATTTTCCCACCGATATGCGTGAATTTTACAGCATTATTAACTAAATTTCGTACAACTGTAGAAACCATTTGCACGTCGGCGAATACGAATAAGGCATCAGTAATATTTGCAGTAATTTTAATTTCTTTTTTTATAGCATTGGCATTATTAAGCGAAATCACATTGTTTATTAAATATTGCAAAGCAAATTTTTCTGGATTGAAATGGATTTTGCCTGTTTGAGTACGAGACCATTCTAGTAAATCTTCCAACAATGAAAGTAACTGAACTGTGCTTGAATGCAATGTGTTAATATTATGCTCAATTTCTATATCGCTCAACTGTTTATAAGTTTCAGAAAATGATTCTATTAAATATCTAAATGATGAAATTGGTCCCTTTAAATCGTGTGCGATAATCGAGAAGAATTTATCTTTAGTACTATTTAATTCTTCAATATTCAAATATGCTGATTTTAATTGCTGCTCCGATTCCATTCTGGAATGAACATCAACACAAACGAAAACGATTGTCTTAAATTCATGATTAATATCAATTAGATTCGCATTGCAACTGAACCATCTCAAGGTACCGTCGGCTTTTATAATTTGCATAATTCCTTCTTGAGGTTGCTTCGTTGCCATCAGTAAATCGCATTTATTACGAGCATCGCTACAATCTTCGGACGAAATTAAATCAAAAAATGAAGTATTAACTATAGAATTCGGATCGTATCCCAGCAACTTCTGGAAACCTTGATTCGCATAAATAATCTTGCCGTCGGATGCTAATTCTCCAATTAGAGAATTAGCGGATTCGGTGATTTTTTTAAATTTTTCTTCGCTACTGAGCAATGCAATTTCGATTTCTTTGATGCGAGATATATCCTTCAGTGAGCCATAAATTTTTAGCAATTCTCCGTCTTTAATTTCCGGTTCTAAAAATGCACGTATCCATATCGGATCACCGGTCTTCGTTCTAACTAGCTCATTATGCTCTACATTTATATTATTCTTTAGTTCTTGTAGTATCGCATTTGTGTCAATATCTAATTTATCACAGATAAAAGCATCTAAACATGGATAAAGATCTATATCTGATTTAGTATATCCACACAACTTAGTAAGCGAACCGAAAGTCCACTCCGAAGTCCAAATCCCATTCTCATTAATTAAAGCAAAGGCGAAATCGCTGGTCAATTTTGAGATTTTTTTATATCTAAAATTAGCAGATTGAATTGTTTCTTCTAATCTTTTACGCTCGCTAATGTCTGTAATCACTGCTATATAGCAATCTTCATCGTTAATAATTAACCTTTGCATAGAAATCAGTGCTGGGAAAGTAGAGTTATCTTTCTTGCACATTCTGGCCTCAGCATTTGAAATTGTCCCTTCCTTGAGGAATTTATCTTGCAATTTATTTCTAATGCCATTATCAGCATATAACTTCAACTCAAACGAGTTTCTGCCAATTGCTTCTTCGCGACTATATCCAGTGGTTTGTATAAACGTCTCATTCACATCTAAAAAGATTTGGTCAGTCGATTTTGCAATAATTATCAAAGTAGGACTGGAATCGAAAGCAGTTTTAAATTTTTCTTCGGACAATACTAATGCTCTTCTAGTTCGCTCCTGCTTCATTATTTCTTCTTGCAATCTCTCATTTTTCTCGACAATAATATCCTTAGAAATCTTCAATTTTAAGTGAGTGGACACTCTTGCTATTAGCTCTTCTTGATTAAAAGGCTTGCCCAGATAATCAGAAGCTCCGGCTTGCAATCCTTTCAAAATATCATTTTCATTCCTAAGAGCTGTGATGAATATCACGGGGATCTCGGCTGTACGCGGATTAGCCTTTAATTGACGGCAAATAGCAAATCCATCAATCCCCGGCAACATAACGTCTAACAATATCAAATCCGGCAGAATACTCTCCAAAATTCTAAAAGCTTCGTCCCCATTATATGCTGACATAATATGGAAACCGTAATTCTTCAAGAAAACTTGCATAATATTCTGCTGAGTTTGGTTGTCTTCTATGATCAAAATCATACTATTACTAATGTCTTTTAGCATAACCCCTGCTTAATGAAATTACAAAGTTATGCAATTAAGCATTTTTTTCTGATAATACAAAGAAATATTTTCATTTTAATAATTATTTCTCAATTATTTCCTTTAAAAGACTAATTATTTCAATATTTAGAAGTCTTTAAGGTGCATATTGCTTAAAATTATCCAAATAATTATTCTGCCACATCAACCGATAGCGTCCTTTCCATTAATTCATATTTTCAAATTAAGAGTATTTATTATTAACAATATGTAATTATGTATTATTTATAATACTATGTTCTATAGCTATATCTACATTGAATCTAATACTAATCAAGGATTAATATGCTTTGTTTTGTATATAAAATAATATTAATTATAAAAGATAAATTATATTTCGTATATTAAATTGCTTTTAAATTGTGAAGCAAAATCTGCCAAAAACGTTTTTATGGGAATTAGTATCTATGAAGTACAAAAAGCATATAATCATATTTATATTTGCATTATTTTCCATTACTAATGTTAATGCAAAAGATACTATCGATTCTTTGTTGTTTGCCTTGCAATACGCTAAAACCGACATTGAAAGAATGCAAACTTATACAAATCTTTCTTTGGCAATGTACACAAGAGATGCTGATTCAGGACTTATATTTGGCGAAAAAGCTCTACTCCTTACAGAAAAACTAGGAGACAGGCAATTCCAAGCTAAAGCATTATTAGCTATTGCTTGGAATCAAATTGTAAAATCTAAATATCCTCAGGCATTAGACTATTTATACAAATCATTAAGTATTTATGAAGAAATTATGGATAGTTCTGGTACATCTCGAGTACTCAACTCTATTGGTGTCGTATTTGCATCCAGTAACGACTTCAACAAGGGTATTCAATACTTAAATCGTGCCTTAGAGATTAGTTCGGCAATTAACAACAAACAACTGATGGTAAAAGATTTAAGTACTTTAGCTGAAATGTACATGTCGTTAAAAAACATTTTAAAAGCCAAAGAATATTTTATCAAAGCAATTGCAATTAACAAATCAATGGGCGATCAAGCAATAACTATGAATTTATACTCCGGCATAGCCGGTGTATATGCCGAGAACAGAGAATACGATAACGCAATTTCCAATTATACCAAATCAATTAAAATAGCAAAAGCAATCAAACGCCCTATTAACTTAGCTTATAATTATATGCAAATTGGGAGTATATGTTACGACTACGCAATAGATACGAACAAGACAATTGATTGTACAATGCTACCTTCGTCTAAAATAGTAGCATTGACCCAAGCCATTAAATATATTCAATTTGCTAAAATTCAATTTGAAGAACTAAAATCAATTAACGAGATTAGGACTAGTTACGACTTGCTATATCGAACATATAAAGCTCTAGGAAATACTGATTCGGCTTTGCGTTATTTCGAACTACTTGTCGCTATGAATGACTCCGCAAAAGTAACCGAGACTACAAATAAAATGGCGAAATTAGAATCAGATAGAGAAATCAAATCCAGAGACGATAAACTGAAAATCATTGAATTAGAGATTAAGAATAGTCGCAGAGCGAATACTATTATCGCTTTAGTGGCTTTGGCAATAGGGATAATACTGTTATTAGTAGTAATATCATTGAAAAACAGACAGCGATTGCTTAGAAAACTTGAAGAAAAAAATAAAACTATTTCAGAAACTAATGCTACAAAGGATAAATTCTTTTCAATTATAGCTCATGATTTAAAATCGCCATTCTCCGGATTCATTAATTTAACAAAATTTATGAGTGAATATATTGAAGAATTTACCAAGGGTGAGTTAGTAGAAAGTGCAAAATCTCTAAATAAATCAGCGATTGGATTGTACAAATTACTAGAAAATTTATTAGAATGGTCTCGTATTCAGCGTGGATTAACCGTATTCAATCCCATAGAATTATCTGCGAATGATTTGGTAAACGACTGTGTATTCGTTTTACAAGATTTCGCTGTCAATAAGGATATTAAATTAATTAATAGCATACCAACTGAACTAACCATAATCGCCGATCCGCAAATGCTTAGTACTCTATTCAGAAATTTAATTTCAAACGCTATCAAATTTACTCATCAACACGGACAAGTAGAGATTGGTTCTCAGTCTATGCAAGATACTCATCAATTCTACGTTAAAGATAACGGTGTCGGTATGAGTCAAGAAACTATTGATAAACTATTTAGGATTGACCAAAAGGTTTCTAATTTAGGTACTGATGGCGAATCAAGTACGGGTTTGGGATTGTTATTATGTAAGGAATTTGTATTGCAACATAAAGGCAAAATTTGGATAGAAAGCGAAATGAATAAAGGATCTATCTTCTATTTCGATATACCGAAATCTTTCTAATATTTTTCTCAGTTGATATTACCTAAATGCTATTCGCTCTAATTCGAGGATAAATCCGCCATGATTTTATAATTCATCTTCTTTCTCGTCTATTACTTACCTTCCGACAGTTTCTTAACCAGTCGGAAGATTTTAAGGTCTGAACTATTGATTACGCTGATTGAATTGATAAAGATGATGTAAGATCGAAATCTGACCGAAATGATAAAGAGTAATTGCTAAACTCCTCTTGCATTTTTATCCCAAATAATTTTGTGAAGCTGCATTTGGAATCGCACTTTTAACTTATTGCTCAATATAAATTCGGCGATTTCTTTTGGCTCAATTTTTCCGGTTACCGGCGAAATCAGAATCTCATCGCAGATAGAATTTAGATTATGCAATTCTATCATTTCCTTAGTATATGCCAAATCTTGCACAGATGCCACCACAAATTTAATTTCGTCCCAACGATTCAAATAATTAAGATTATCGACTAAGAATTTATTATGTTCGCCCGATTCTGGGCATTTTATATCCATAATTTTAATAATTCGTTTGTCAATATATAGCAATGGAACTGAGCCATTTGTCTCGACGGCTACATTGAAGCCTAAATCGCAAAATTTACTCATCAACTCGGCAATGCCTTTATGTATTATTGGCTCGCCGCCGGTAAATTCTATAAAATTGCAATCGTAATCTGTTACTTGCTTGATAATTTCTTCATCGCTCATTGTCGTGAATGGGTGGTGCATCTCGACGGCGTACATAGTATCGCACCAAGAACAGCGTAAATTGCAACCTTGCAACCGTACAAACACGCAAGGCACACCGATGCGTGAACCTTCGCCTTGCAATGAATAAAATATCTCGTTAATTTTAAATTGTTTCATTTGTTTCTATATTTCTTAGATTTTCATTTATATTGGTTTCGTCGATATAATCAGTACAATATTGTAAGTCGATAAAAAATAACAATAAAATTGATTCAAATTCCTCTATAATTGTCAATTGTTATTTTTCCCAAAGGTGCATTATGGCTCCGGCAAAAAAAATAAATACTTATACGTATCAAGATTATAAAAATTTCGACGATAGCATGCGATGCGAAATTTTTGAGGGCGAAGTCATGATGATGTCGCCTGCACCTAATATGTGGCATCAAGCCATATCAAGTAATTTACATTTTATATTTAGTAAATTTTTAAAAGGGAATACGTGCAAAGCATACTCTGCTCCAGTTGATGTATTATTAGACTATAAATACAAATTTGAACATTCAAATATTATCCTTCAGCCGGATTTATTAGTATTGTGTGATAAAAACAAATGGGATAAACGTGGAATACTTGGTGCTCCCGAATTAGTTATTGAGATTCTTTCGCCATCAACACTCAAAAATGATATTCATCTGAAGTACATACTGTACCGAGATTACGGAGTAAAAGAGTATTGGATAGTCAATCCAGATGCACGAACTATTCATCAATATTTTTTAGTAGATGGAGATTACGAAGAATTTATTTATTATTCTGACGATAAAGACAAAAATGTAATTAAATCTCGACTATTCGAAGGATTAGAAATTCCTTTGAGCGAAATATTTGAATATGGATTCGGCAATTAATTGAGGAAATTATTTATGGCTCCGGCGAAAAAATTAAATACTTATACGTATCAAGACTATAAAAATTTTGACGATAGTATGCGTTGCGAAATTATTGAGGGCGAAGTCGTGATGATGTCGCCTGCTCCAAGCGTGTTTCATCAAATTTATTCTGCTCAAATATATAACTGCTTTAAAGATTATTTTGACGGCAAAAAGTGCATGCCATTATATGCTCCTGTTGATGTTTTACTTGATTTTGAATATAATCAGGAAGCGACAAATATTATAGTCCAACCGGATTTAATAGTGCTTTGCGATAATAACAAATTAGATAATTGTGGCATTCTCGGTGCTCCTGACTTAGTCGTAGAGATATTGTCTCCGTCCACAGCGAAATATGATTTTGGCAAAAAGA
>CAZIIZ010000092.1:0-8260 GCA_964539225.1 uncultured Hyphomicrobiales bacterium
AGTTTCTGCTATAAAATATTTGCAAAATTAGAAAGCAATTGCTTTTTGTACGAAAGAAGAATTTCTACAGAATAAAAAAAAACTTGTAAAAATCAAAAATTTATCAATAATAACGGTAATACCATTTCTCGTACATTTGGCATTCCACAAAGTTCACCACTTAGTTCGATTCTTGCTAATATTTATTTGTTTAATTTTGATATTACCATTAATAACTACATTAAAAATAAAGGTGGAATTTACAGAAGATATTCTGACGATATTGTAATTATTTGTCCTGTTATTTACAAGGACGATATCATGTCATTGATAAAAAATTGTATTATTGATGTAAAATTAGAAATTCAAACTTCAAAAACTCAAGTATTCTATTTTAAGCGTATTGATGATAAATTGACTTGCGGGCAAGAGTTTAAGAATGGTTTGATTAATTGGAATAAAAATTTTAGTTATCTGGGTTTTGACTTCAATGGCGAATCAATATTAATCAAATCTTCTAGTATTTCTAAGTATTATAGGAAAATGAAAAAAACAATTGCGTTATCTAAATACTTTTCAATAAGAAATTTTGATAAATACCATGGTGAATTGTTTAAGCGCAGAATCTTAAATAAGTTTTCTCATAGAGGAGCCAAAAGAAAAAGAAAATGGATACGTAACGAGAGTAATCAAGGATTTATAAAATCAGATTATTATAATTGGGGGAATTATTTATCTTATGTTTATAAAGCTGAAAAAGTGATGAATAACCCAAAAATTAGAATACAATTAAAAAAACATTGGAAAATACTAAATAAATTACTTAAAATTGAAAATTAAACTATCGTAGGAAAAAGCAAAATGAAAAATTTAATGGAAAGAGAAAAAGATACATTTTTTCAAGTTTATAAAAGATTACCAATAGAAGTAGATAGGGCAGAGGGCTGTAGAGTGTATGCCAAAGACGGAAATGTCTATCTCGACTTCCTTGCCGGAATTGCCGTAAATGCGTTAGGACATTCGCATCCAGCGGTAGTAGAGGCAGTATGCGAACAAGCCAAAAAATATATGCACATTTCGAATTATTTCTACCAAGAACCCCAAATCAAATTTGCCGAAAAACTTAAAGAAATGAGCGGAATGGACAGAGTGTTTTTCTCTAATTCCGGCACAGAGGCTACTGATGGAGCTATCAAATTAGCCCGCCGTTACGGTTCAGAATGCGATAAAATTGATATTATTGCTTTCTCTGGTGGATTCCACGGCAGAACTTACGGAGCTTTATCGGTGATGGACAAACCTCAATATAAAGACAAAATGGGTCCTTACCTGAGCAATACAAAAATTATAGAATATAATAACGTTGAAGAATTACGGGCTACTATCAACGACAAAACAGCCGCCGTGATTTTAGAATTTATTCAAGGCGAAGGCGGAATCACTACCGCTACTAAAGAATTTATCGACGAAATGGTTTCGCTTAGAGAAAAATTTGGATTCTTGATTATCGCCGACGAAATCCAAGCTGGCACCGGCAGAAGTGGAAAGTTCGCTGCTTATCAACACTTCGGATTCCGTCCGGATGTAGTAACCTTAGCCAAAGGTATGGGCGGCGGAATGCCATTAGGAGCAATCTTAGCAACTGAAGCCTTGTCTGGAATCTGGGACAAAGGTATGCATGGCACTACTTATGGCGGCAATGCCGTAGCTTGTGCCGCAGGTTTAGCTGTGCTTAATGAATTGGAAAATGGAGTATTAGCGAATACGAATGAAGTCGGTAAGTATTTAGAAGGCAAGCTCGGCGAAATAATGCTAAAATACCCAAGTAAAGTTGCAGAAGTTCGCGGTAAGGGTTTAATGCTTGGTTTATTATTGACTTTCGATGCCGCTAATTTAGTAGCCGAAATGCTCAAACACAAAGTGATTTCTAATGCTGCCTCGGGAAAAGTACTTCGCATCGTTCCGCCATTAAACATTACTAAGACTGATGCCGATGAATTCGTATCAGTATTAGATAAATGCTTAGAAGTAATGTAAAATCACACTCATTAATAGCGAATTTTGGCGTTTTTACTTTCATTTAACCGATGATTTAGGGTCATCGGTTAAATGAAACAATTCAACATTTATTTTTCAGATTAACTAAATTGAAGGCTTTATGGTTACTTTAAAAAGATATTCGTATTACGCAGATAAATTGCGTGTATATAGGGTATTGCTTGACAATGTAGAAATAGCAACCATCGGAGACGGCGAGATAATAAATCTTAATATACCAGATGGAGATCATAAATTACAATTGAAAATCGATTGGGCAAGCAGCGATGTTTTAAGTTTTACCAAGAATTCACTCGATATTCAATTCGAATGCGGAAGCAATTTAAGCGGTTTTAAAGTATGGTTTGCTCTGTTCTATATTGTTTTTCTACCACACAAATATTTATGGATCAAAGTGAAATAAATGAGAAAAATAGTCTTATATATAGCTCAAAGTTTAGACGGATATATTGCTACTAATGATGGCGGAGTAGAATGGCTTAATTCTACGGAATCAAACGAAGCGGATAGCAATGCTTATGGCTATTTGGATTTTTTAGATACAATTGATATTACATTAATGGGATATAAAACTTATAAAGCAGTTGTGGATTTCGGTATTCCATTCCCATACCCTGACAAAACGAATTTCGTATTTAGTCGTAATCATCAGAATGTTGAAAATAATCCGGTTACGTTTATAGACGAGGATGCTGTTCAATTTGTTCGGAATCTAAAAGCTACAGAAGGTAAGGATATATGGCTAATAGGTGGCGGAGAAATTAATAGAATCCTATTAAATGCAGATTTGGTTGATCAAATAATCGTTACGATACTACCCGTCATACTCGGAAGCGGTATTCCGATGTTTGCCGATGGAACAGATTTTAAGCGATTTAGAGTAGAAACTATCAATCACTATGATGGTTCTTTAGTACAATTAATAATCTCTGCCAATCATTCCTAATTTTTATTCTAATTACTAATTTACCCACAAATAGCTTCATTCATTAGACTTATTATTGATTTATCTTATTGTACTTAATTATCTGTACTGATTTTGTCGCAAACAATACAAAATTCGAATAAAAATGTGCGTCTAATATCATTTTTTTTTATTATATTTGAGCATCGTATTGAATAATAAAACTAATTGTGGAAAAGATGCAGTTTATTAAAAAGTTTTCTTCTATAAACGGAAAATACTGGCTTCTGATGTTATTTCAAATGCTGGAGATTTTCGCTTTCCAAAATGTAATCCTGCAAATGTCAATTTACATCGCTCAGAAAGATGTATCCGGCGGTTTGCTTTGGGATCATACGCGCAAAGGATATATCTTTTTGGTTTGGGCATTAGCTCAAAGATTAACTCCCGTAATACTTGGTTCGTACGCCGACAAGCGTGGGTTTAAGCCGACAATGCTCTTTTCTTTTGTATTTATTATTGCCGGATATTGGCTGATGGGTACTCAACGAGAATTCCTGCCGTTTTTAATCGGAGCCATGGTACTCGGTTTTGGTTCTGGAATGTTCAAACCAAGTATAATGGGCGGTATTGCTCATAGCTTAGGGGACAAAAACCACAAATTTGGTTGGGGATTGCACCTTTCATTATTTAACTTAGCAGTATTATTAGCTATTCCTTTTTCTAAATATATGCGCAGTATCGGTTGGGAATGGTTATTTATTTCTAGTGCAATTGTTACATTAATTAACTTTTTCCTTACTTTATTCCTTTATGATGACCAGACTGAACAACAAAAATGGGACTGGAGAAGCGTAGTAGAAGTATTTAAAAAAATAATTAAGCCCAAAGTTAGTTCGTTTATCGTAATTATGTCCGGTTTTACGATTATTTATATGCAATTTTACGAAACTCTTCCTAATTTTATTTACGACTGGGTAGATACATCTTCGCTGGTAAAATACCTACACTTATCCGATAGTTTGCTGCTCAAAACATCTCTTGGCACTATGCTTTCTTATGAATGGCTTTATGGAATCAATACTTTTATTATTTTTATAAGCTCGTTTTGGGTGGCTTGGTTATTGGAGAAATTCCAATCTACAAAATTATTATTGATAAGTATTTTGATTTCAACTGTAGGATTAACTATCTGCGGCAATTCCAATATGGCTTTAGGGTTCATTATTGGTATAGTGATTTATACCATAGGCGAAATGATTACCAATACAAATTTCGTAAATTTTTTAGATGAAATGTCGTCTGACCATGATAAGGCTACCCATCTAAGCTTTATTAATATTTCATTCGCCCTAGGTTTGGGAGGCGGTTCGGTTCTTGGAGGGGTTTTATATAATCGTTTGGGAGACAAATCGGTATTAGCCGCTAAGTATCTTCTTGATATCAAACATTTAGTTAAAGAGCCTAAGGATGCTTTAATCTATATGAAAGAACATCTTCATATGGGCAATATTGAGATTCGTGATTCGCTATGGAATCTATATGCACCATACTCTATTTGGTATGTGTTTTTAGTAATAGGTGTCATTAGTGCTGTAGGAATGTTTTATTATAGTAAAGCTTACGAGAAGAGCAAATAAAATCGCCACAGCCATATCAAAACGATTATTAACTTAGAATACTTATTTAATAGACTCATAAATTTAGATAGATTTCGTATTTTTGCACACTTAATAATTAGCAATATTTTATTATAATAATAAATGGGGAAACTATGATTAGAATTTCTACTTTATTGGCAATGTTGATGTTAGTGCTGTCAACAAATGCCTTTGCTCAGAGTTCTACTACTGCTGCAATCAACGGTTTAGTTACTGATGCCACTAATGGAGACAAATTATCAGGCGCTACTGTAAAGTTAGTACATATTCCAACCGGTACCAAGTACGGTATCAAAGCAAATGCTTCGGGACGCTATAATTTAATTGGTTTGAAGGTAGGCGGACCATATACATTTACTGTATCTTACGTCGGCTATGATAATTATGTAAAAGAAATTACAAAATTAGAAATCGATCAAAACTTAACTCTCAATATCAAAATGACTCAGGGCGGCACAATGACCTCCGACGTAATTGTTACTGCAGAGAAAAGTGCCATTATTAATTCTAATAAAACCGGTGCTGCTCAGTACGTGTCGCAAGAAGATATTTCTAATTTGCCTACTATGGATAGAAATATTCAAGACTTTGCCAGATTATCTCCTTCTATCGTAACTGGTGATAATAATGGAGCAAGCGTGGGCGGACGTAACAACAGATATAATAGCATTCAAATAGACGGTGCTATTATGAATGACGCATTCGGTCTGTCTGCCACCGGTACACCGGGCGGTAATGCCGATGCTCAACCTATTTCTCTTGATGCGATACAGGAATTTCAAGTATCTATATCGCCATTCGATGTTCGTCAGGGCGGATTCACCGGCGGTTCAATCAATGCAATTACCCGATCCGGTACGAATTCATATAGAGGTTCGGCTTATTATTACGGCAAAAACAGTAGTTTAGTAAGCAGTAATCCTAAAGAATATCCTGATTTTAATGATATGACAATTGGAGGCAGATTTGGCGGTCCGATTATCAAAGATAAACTATTCTTCTTTGCTAATGCAGAATTTAGAGACCGAGAAGAACCTCAAAATTTAGTAATTGATACAATCGCTCAATCCGGAGCCATTAATCAATTTTTTATTAATCCAAAGCAATTATCTGACCTGAGAGACACTATAAAAAATAAATATGGCTTCGATCCGGGAAACTATTCTCCATATACTAAAAATATTGGTGATGTGAAATTATTTGCTCGCTTGGATTTCAACCTTAGCGATTTGCATAGACTAACTATAAGACATAATTTCGTAAATGCTAGCTCACCAAGAGCAGTAGATAGATTCTCGACTACATTTTCGTATTCAGGGCAAGAGTATTTCGCTCGAAGCATGCAGAATCAAACAGTACTGCAATTAAACAGTATATTGGATGTAAATATGGCTAATGAGTTGCGTTTGTCATACACTCGATTAAATGACGAACGGGATTATGGGAATAATGCCTTTCCAAGTATAAGCATTGGCTTAATGGGTACTGATTTGAATACTAAAGTACAATTCGGAGTAGAGAGAAGTTCGCAAGCAAATAAATTAGACCAAACTATAATCGAATTCGCTGATAACTTCAGTTTGTTTTCAGGCGATCACTCATTTACTTTCGGTACCTCTAATCAATTCTACAGTTTTGATAATTTATTTATCCAAGATTATATGGGTAGCTGGTCATTTAAAGATTTGAATAGTTTTTATAACGGAGTTGCTACTAGACTCCAATATACATTTTCGAAAGATCCAAACAATCCATCTCCTTCAGCCAAATTCAGCTATTTACAATTTGGATTATATGCACAAGATGTGTGGTCTGTATTGCCTAATTTGAAATTGACTTATGGATTGAGATTCGATATGTATGCTTTCCCAGAATCTCCGATAGATAATCCAGATTTCGCTGCTGACTTTGTCGGAATGCGTACAAGCGAATTACCTTCGCCTGTCTCATTATCTCCACGTGTTGGCTTTAATTGGGATGTAAATGACGACAAAGAATTGCAACTTCGCGGTGGATTAGGTATGTTCGCCGGCAATACTCCTGGAGTTTGGATTTCTAACCAATTCACGAATTCGGGTATGATATTTTCATCAGTTAATTTGACTAGTGACATTCCTACTTTCGATCCGACTAATTGGAAAAATTTAAGAAATCAAGTAAGTGCTATCGCTAAATCTGAAATTGCCATTACTAATAAAGACTTTAAAATGCCACAGGTATTCCGCTCAAACATTGCAGTAGATTATCACATAGGCTTCGGTATTATTGGTACCTTAGAGTTAATGTATGGTAAAAACGTAAATGAAGTAATGTACAAAAATCTAAATATGGAATATGCTGTTGATGACGAAGGCAATCAAATGCGAACTATTGACGGCAGAAACGTATATAGTAATCCGTACTATAATCCTAAAAGCAATAAATTCGCTAACGTAATTGAAATGAGCAATACCAATAAAGGCTATCAATTTTCTTTCTCTGCTCAATTACAAAAGGGTTTTAATGAAGGCGTTTTACCAAATATGTCTTTCAACGTCGCTTATTCTACAATGCGTGCGAAAGATTTAAACAGTTCGACCAATTCTGTAGCTCTATCGAACTGGCAATTTAATCCTACAAGCGACCCCAATAATCCATCATTAGTTACTTCAAATTTCCAAATTGATCATAGATTAATGGCAAATGTATCATATATGTATAAATGGAGCGAAGACATTAAAACTACCATAGGTTTGTATTATGAAGGTCGCTCTGGTTCGCCATTTTCATTTATGTTCTACACCAACTCCAGAAGCAAGTACTGGGATAGAAATGAAAAAATTAAAGACGTTAATAACGATAATTTCTGGTCGAACGACGTAGTTTATATTCCGGGAATCTTATCTGCTACTAACGGTTGGTCTGATGATAAAATGATATTAGTCAACGGTGCTGAACCGGATACTCTACTCAAATCAGGCAAGACTTATGGAGAACTATTCGAAGATTTTATTGGTCAATTCGACCAAGCCGAACGAGGCAAAGTATCAGAAAGAAATCAATTCCGTTCTTCTTGGCGACATACACTCGACCTTAAGATTACACAAGCATTCTCAGTATTTGATAGAAGAATGGAAATCAGTTTAGATATTATGAATGTGTTGAATTTGCTAAATAGTGATTGGGGCAAAAGCGAATACGTACTATACGGCACTAGTAGTTTGCTCGAATTCGTAGGATTTGAAACTCCAAATGATCCAAATTCAAGAATCAAAGCTGCTTATTATCCTAATGCTAAAGGTAATTCTAAAGAAGTCTTGTATCAGCAAAGTGATTTGATGTCTCGTTGGAGAATGCAATTCGGTGTGAGAATATTCTTCTAAACTAATATTTCAATTTCAGATTGATTTAATTATAGAAAATAATAAAGCCAAGACTATTATCACAAGTCTTGGCTTTTTTTTTCAATCCCAAACTTTTCTAATTTTACGTAATATGAATTTCAAAGGTTGTCGATTATTCCTAATTTTGATACTTGCATTTTTTTGAAGTCCGAAAATAATCCATAAGAGTGCAACTCATACTGAGTTCTAGTCATTATACACATCTTTGGCAATACCGATAAATACTGTCATTCCGGTTTTGTGAGTCTTCGAACAAATACCGGAATCTATTATCT
>CAZIIZ010000093.1:0-4951 GCA_964539225.1 uncultured Hyphomicrobiales bacterium
TTACTGTAGCATCGACTAATTGTCCGATAACTACATTTCTTTCGACTACGACACCATTAATTGGAGATTTAATCGGAGAGTGATGTAAGTATGAATTTCTCCGGGTTTCGTATTTAATATATCATCGTCAGTCAAACCGATAGAATGAATCTTATTATCCTCAGCCTTAAATTCAGCGAGTGCTTTTTGATATTCAGATTGAGTTTCTAAAACGGTTTTCTGCGAACCAATTTTCTCATCGAATAATTTTTTCTGACGATCGTAGTTTGCTTTTTTGTAATCTAATTCAGCTTTTGCTTTCATAAAATCAGCTTTGATTACTCCAATATCGAAACCATCGACGGTCATCAAGACTTGTCCGGTTTTCACATAATCGCCGATTTTTGCGTAAACCTTTTGCACACGTCCTTGTACTAATGATCCCACTTGTGCTTCGTAATCCTGATTAGTAATTATTTTAGCCGGTATTGTGATAAATCCTGTTAATGGACTCATCGCTACAGATTCCATTTGAAGATTGATTTGTTTAATTGCTTTTGGACTCAAAGTAACTTCAGTAGAATTCTTCTTTTCTTCTTTTTTCTCTTCTTTTGGTTCTTCTTTTTTAGAACATCCCAATAATATCAATGCAAATATGGATGCTGATATTAATAATTTTATATTTAATTTCATATATTTTATCATTTCTAATTGATTATAATATTTTGACCAATAATATCTTCAATGGCGAAAAGCGATTGAAAATGATCTGAAAGTACATTTACATAATTAAATCTTGAGCTAACCAATGTTTGCTTCGCCTGAAGATATTCTAAGTATGTAATTTCTCCGGCATCGTAACTTTTGGAAGCTGTCGTGAAAATTTCCTCCGCTTGCGGAATTATTTCATCTATATATAGCTTGACTTGCTTTATGTTGTTTTCGTAATTATTTACAGAAGTTTGCAATTTCATGGTAAGTTCGTTTCTAAGCGATTGAAGTTCTGCATTGGAAATTGCAATATTAGCTTTTGCTTCATCCACCTTACCGGTCTGATCGAACATAAACCACAATGGAATAGAAAACTTAGCAGAAAATCCATTAAAATTACTACCTTCTCGAGATTGTCTAAAATATGCTAAGTCAAAATTTGGAAAGAGCGACTGCCAAGCAATACTCTTTTCAATAGTTGAAATTTCAGAATTTAGCTCTGCAATTTTTATATCGGGATTTGTATCATCAATAATTTTATTTAATTGCTGAGTATCAATTTTGTAATCTATAAAATTCAGAGTATCTGATAAATTGAAGGTTGAAGTACTTTGTTGATTATTAATTCCAATTGAATTATTCAACTCTGCGAATGCAGAAGATAGTTCAATTTTAATAGCATCTAATTTAATTCGAGCTTCGCTGAATTGCACTTTAGCCGTTAATTTTTCTAAATTTGTGCCTTCTCCGACGTTAAGTCTAATCTCGGCTTTTTTATAAAAATCCTCTGATATTTTAAGGTTTTCTTCAGCTGATTTAATCAAATATTGTTTGACGAGTATCTTATAATAGCTCGATGTAATTTGCGAAATCAAGCTTCTTTGAACTGAGTTCAGCTTGTAGAAAGCAATTTTTTCAGCTTTCGTGAATTTATCGCCCTTTAGAAAATATACAGTTGGGAATTCGAAAGACTGAGAAATTGATAGGGTCTTTTCTCCGGTAATCCCAGCTTTATTTGTAGAAGGAATCCATTGATCGTCGAAACCAATTTCCGGTTGTGGCAACGATGTGCCGCTTAAATGTCTCGCTTTAGAAGCAGAAATATTTTCTTCGGCGGCTTTAATCAGCGGATTATTTTTTAATCCGATTTTTACCGCTTCTTCTAATGATAAAGAATTTGGATTTTCTTGTCCATAAGTATTGCTAACTATTAGCAGAATGAACAAGGTATATAAATATCTCATTATTTCTCCAATAATATTATATTATTAAAAAATTATATAGTAATGGAATAACTTAGTAGGCTGTTAAAAATGTTTCCTTGGGGAAACTGGCCATTCTGAACGAAGTGAAGAATTCATTGCGTTGTATAGAATTACGACCGTATTAGATTCTTCGCTACGCTCAGAATGACTAATTTTCCTTTTTTTTTTAACAGACTGTAAGGAAATAAAGAGAAGCTTAAATCCGTAGAATTTCGTTGGTGAGGTACGATTTGAATTTTGAAATAGGTATTGTGGATTTATCAGGTTTAAAAATTGAAGTCGATGAAACAACAGAAAACAAATCTAGAGTGGTTGAAATACACACTAAATGATCATTAAGTAAATTGCAAATTTTTAAAGATTGGAAATCGTCGTCGGCATCTGTAGTATTCTGTACTAAAAGGCAAAAATCATGAGATAAGTGATCGTGATGGTTATGGCAATCAAAAATATCTAATTCGGAATGTATGAACAGAAAGAACATAGCACTAAACAATATTAATGCTACTATACCCGAGATTCTATTAACAATCTGAATCATTTAATATTTGTATTTAATCTATAATTTTTCGTTCTTACTGCGACGAGTTAATATAAATTATATTTTAAACATTTCTTTGCGTTGATACTCTTTTTTTTAGAGGATTCCACATACAATTCCTTGGCTATATAAGACCGTTGCAAAACTCAGTAATCTTGTCGTTGCCATTCCTGCGGAACGAGTCTTCGAGTGGATGCAGGAAATCTGTCTTCGGATTCAGCGTAGCTAATCTACAACCTATGTAATAGCAAGAGTTATAGATTGTGTTCTATTAATATGTATTCCTGGTTTTATTGTTGGATTATCTTTAAATTGACTTTTGCTACGGTCTTAGTTAGCAGTTCTGATTACTATTATTTATGTTACGTAAATATGTTTTTTCAGGTTAGGGTATCAGAGTTAGGGATTATTAATATGGTCATAGATTTTCAGACAAATACTGTGCAACTCCAACGTAGTAAAGATACTATCTTATACAGCGTAGCTGTTAAACGTTAGTAATGAAGCATTTCTATCGTCCGAGATTGTCAACTCCTTAGGAGTTGCACTCTTAACTTATGTGAAAATGATTACTTTCGGGAGATTATAAGGCTTCTGTGTCATTAAGAGAGTAGCGAAGTATCTATATAATCAGGAAGTTGCCGGATATTGGATTAGCTACGCTGAATCGTAAGAACGATTTCTTCACTTCGTTCCTAATGACACAGTATCTCTAGGGACGCTCATATATACTATTATCTTCATGCTGAGCGTACCGAAACATCCAATAATACCAGTAAGTTACGGAAGAATGGATACTTCGCTACGCTCAGAATGACGGAATATGTCATTTCCTTTTAGTGAAAACGAAGTTTTCTTTGAGACCTCAAAATGACGAATCTTGATTTCAAAACCAAACTTTGTAATTTCCTTTTAGTGAAAACGAAGTTTTCTTTGAGACCTTAGAATGACTACCTGCAAATCTTAATAAACAACAAGATAGAATAATCCATAAAGCGACATTAATTCGAAAAACTGATTAAGCGTAAATATTGAATTATTCTGTCAGAAATTACAAATAATCTTTCGGTAAAAGTATAAGCAAAATAGCAATGTGGAAAACTTCTCAATCCGTAATCAATAATATGGCAAGATAATTGAGTAATTACCTACGAGCTTAATCAGCGAAAGGATTTCGCAAGTTCATACGGATGAACACAAGCTCTATATAAATAAGATATTTATAATAAACTTTGTGCAGGGAAGCACCATAATGCAAATTTTAGCTAATAATATAAGCCAATCGGCTGTTCAAATGTCGGCAACTAAGGCTGATAATAGCCCAAAAGCAGATTATGCTTTTGCGGAATATTTGGATAAAGCCAATTTGACTGCTAATAATAGCCAAAATGTAGATAATTCCAATAACGACGATTCGTCATCCTCCACCCAAAGCTTAGATAATTCCAGCGAGAAAGCTATTTCCGATAATAAAAGCGATTTATTATCGGAAATAGCTTTGTTCTTTGTGAACAATAATACCGGTAATTTGAACAATATTACCCAAATTGCAGAGACACCTCAAAATTTAGATGCAATAACTGATACAACTGGACAAGAACTACCACCGGCAATTAACGATTTAATGCAAAAAATACAAAATTTGATCAAACAAGCTGAAGAAACTAAGACTGATGACGAAGCAGAGTCGGTAAATCTTAAACTCAGACAATTCGTATTTAATAATGCAAATGCCGGAATCAATAGCTCATTAAATTCAAATATTATTACACCGAACTCCGATCAGATTATTAGCGATAATAATAGCTCGATTCAAATAGCAGACAAAAATACTGGTAATTCTTATATTAGCGATTTTAATAATATTCCTAAAGCATTAGGCGATATGAATATCGCTAAAATAGTAAATACTGAAAATAATTTTTCTTCTACTGGTATAGATAATAATATTAATCCAGCATCAGCCATCGACAAGAATAACAGTTCTCAAGTGGTTAATGGTGAAAATGACTTCACTCTAACCAATAGTGCCGCAAGTGCAAATGAATCAGCAAAGATGGACATTACTTCAGAAGCAAATATTTCTTCAGAATTCAATGGGGCGACAAAGACTAATGATATTTCGACCGTAAATGTAACAGCAAAAGCAAATATTTCTACAAAAGCAAATGAAGCTACAAAGAATAATATATCTACAGAAGCGAATATTTCTACTAAAGCAAATGAAGCTATCAAGACAAATAACACTTCAGAAGCAAATATTTCCACTAAAGCAAATGAAGCTGTAAAGACTAATATCACTTCAGAAGCAAATATTTCTACTAAAGCAAATGAAGCTACAAAGACTAATATATCTTCAGAAGCAAATGGGGCGACTAAGATAAATGAAGTATCGAATATAGATGCAACTGCAAAAGCAAATATTTCTACTAAAGCGAATGATGCTACAAAGATA
>CAZIIZ010000093.1:5051-8199 GCA_964539225.1 uncultured Hyphomicrobiales bacterium
ATAAATGAAGTATCGAATGGTGATGCAACTGCAAAAGCAAATATTTCTACTAAAGCAAATGATGCTACAAAGATAAATGAAGTATCGAATGTAGATGCAACTGCAAAAGTAAATAGTGCGACTAAGATAAATGAAGTATCGAATGTAGATGGAACTGAAAAGGCAAATATTTCTACAAAAGTGAATGATGCTCCAAAAATAAATGAAGTATCGAATGTAGATGGAAATACAAAAGCAAATGAAGCTACAAAGACTAATATATCTTCAGAAGCAAATGGGGCGACAAGGACAAATGAAGTATCGAATGTAGATGGAAATACAAAAGCAAATGAAGCTGTAAAGACTAATATATCTTCAGAAACAAATAGTGCTACTAAGATAAATGAAGTATCTACTGATGATGGAGCAGCAAAAGCAAATGAAGTATTGAATGTCAATGAAGCTACAAAACTGAATGAAACTTCAAACATAAATATGGCGACTATTGAAGATACAAATCCAATTATTCAAATAGCCATGAATAATAATAATGTTCCAAAGACGACAACGAAAGTCAATTCTCCGTTAAACAATAATGCTACAAATGAAAGTCAAACCATTGATCTCGATTTTGAAACAATTGACACATTCGACACAAAATTTGTAAACAACGCATCCAACAATATTAAGACTATCAGTAATAGTCCTAATTTAGACAAATTGACTTTAAGCGAGCAAGTGCAAAATATTAAGAATACTTTAGGCATTAACGTAAACACTACGGAACAAGCCCAAGTAAAGATAAATAATCTTGACACCGAGGTATCAATTGCCCCGAATCAAGTTGATAATAATAATCAATTGAATATAGCAAACGACAAAACAAACAAGATTAATCAAGAACATTTAGAAACACAAACAAGCACTCCATCCAGTACTGATGCAAGTACTGACGACGGAATCACAGCAACACCGACAATCACAGGAGCTACTAAGGACAGTAGCGGAAATCCAACAGGGCAAGAGGACAAACAGGATAATACTCAAAAAAATATTAATTTCGAGCCAACGGCACAGCATAAAGAGGAAAACGCTATCACAGGCACTAAAACGGAGTCAACTTTCGCAGAATACGACAAAAGAGGATATTTGCGAATGGATGATATACCGAGATATGTTAATCGTGTAGTAACATGAATGCCGGAGAATGGCACTCATCAAACTACTATTAATTTATCGCCTGCAAGTTTAGGCAAAGTCAGCATAGAAATCAGCCTAAATGGGAACATAGCAAATATTAAATTTAAAGCCGAAGGCATTGATGCCGTGAAATCTATAGAAAGTCAATTATCGAATTTAAAAGATAATCTAGCGAAAAATGGTATTAAAATCGAATCTGTCGGGGTTGAACAAAAAAATATGGACTTCAACCATTCCGACAATAAGGGAAATCAAAATCCCGAGGGGGGGAATTCTCAGCAGAATCAAGAGAGAATTAAAAAAGACTATCTGAATTCTCTTCGCAGAGATAATGCAGAAAAGTTAGCTAATATTGAATTGAGTAATTCTGAGGGTTTGCCGATTCGAGGGGAATCGCAGTCAAATAATAATTCCCTCGAACGATACATATAATTAATCAACATGGAGGTTGAAAATAATGTCCGGAACAGTCTCAGGCACAACTAACACAAGCGCATATTCCAATTCGGCATATACGCAAAGTTCTCAGACGGCTGTCCAAGAGTCCAAGATGGATTTTTTGAAGTTATTAACTTTACAGTTAAAATCTCAAAATCCTCTAAAACCCTACGACAATCAGGAATTTGCTTCGCAATTAGCTCAATTTTCGCAGCTTGAGCAATTGACCAGTATCAAGTCCCTATTAGAAGAGCAAAGTACAACATACCAATCACTAACGCAGACTATGGCAAATTCAGCTCTGCCCGGTATGCTTGGGAAAAGTGCAAAAGCTAATTGGAACAAATCAGAATTCGACGGCGAAACTCCGGTAAGTTTAGGATATAATTTGCCTTCTGCTTGCAGTAGCGGCGAAGTAACAATCAAGAACTCATCGGGTACAGCAATTCGTACTATTGATTTAAGCGGTACTGATTTAAAGAATGGCGAACACAAATTCCAATGGGACGGCAAGGATGACGATGGAAACTTAGTGGATAAAGGCTCTTATACCTTCTCGGTATCAGCTTGCAATTCCGCCGGTAGTACATTTAATGCCGATACTTATACTTACGGAAAAATCCAATCCGTAAAATTCGCTTCCGACGGTACAAAAATTGTACTGAACGGAACGGAAGTACCATTGGCTTACGTAGCCGATATATCAATCGAGAATTGATAGAGCATAATTATTCCGGCGAAATCGAATACAGGACGTACAAAATTTCGCCGGGTAAGCTCTATAAATTCATTTGATATTCAATTTAACAAATTTATGGAGCATTGACAATGACAGGAATCGATGGTGTTAGTCTGCCATTTATGCCTATTGGCGGCATTCAGGAATTAAAGAAACATTCCTCGCTGGCAGAAGTTACTCAAGGTAAATCATCGTTTCAGGAGATATTCGCTAAAGAATTAGAAAGCGTAAAATTCTCGGCTCACGCTCAGTCCAGAATAAATAGCCGAGAAATGAATCTCTCCGAAAGCGATATGCTACGTTTGGAATCAGCCGTATCCCAAGCAGAGCAAAAAGGCGGCAACGAATCGCTTGTATTGATGGACGAAAAGGCGTTCATCGTTAGCGTGCCGAACCGTACAGTAATTACAGTGGTCAATAAAAATAATTTAGATAGCAATGTAATTACTAATATTGACTCGGCAGTATTTGCATAATAATCAAATTGAGTATTTGCTTATACGCTCAGGTCGGACAAAGGAAATATTATGTAATAATATTCCGATGAAACCTGAATCGCTTGCTCTGACTGATTGACGAGCAAGCATAAACACAATGAAAATTAACATAAAAAGAATAAAGGAGAGTTATTAATATGAGTTTATCTACATCTCTTAATACCGGAACAAGTGCGTTAAATGCAAATCAACAGAGATTTGATGTTATCTCTAATAACATTGCAAACGTAAGCACTTATGGCTTTAAATCAAGCAGAACGAATTTCACTGATACGTTCAATCAAGTATTAAACAG
>CAZIIZ010000094.1:0-8172 GCA_964539225.1 uncultured Hyphomicrobiales bacterium
AGTCTTACCGCTAATTTTATATTTATCATTTATTTCTTTTACTATGATACTTTTTAGAATATCGACATTTTTCTTCTTAGCAGAAATAGTATTAAAATATAATCTTTTCAAAAATTCTATTTGCTCGAATTGAGAAATTTTCAAACTATCATTTAACCAAAATTTGTAAATTTGAGATGAATCTCCGATGCATTTATTGCCATAGTTGAATTTATTCAGCCACAATTGCATACGCTCTCTACCGATTTTATTAGCAATTTCTTGATAGCAAGGCACGCAGGAAAGTCGCATAGCCTCGGCTAAATTCATGTCTTTATCCCAAATGTCCATACGTCTAGGCGTACCGTCCCATTTGAATAAATAATTAGTATCTTTAATTATTCCTAATTCTAAAGCAATTAAAGTATTAGGCAATTTAAAAGTAGAAGCTGGCGAAAAACGTTTTTTGCACCGTGCATCGTTATAGATAGTGAATTTGTTCGCAGTATAATCAAGCATTACAAACGAACCACGCAATTTGTGTGCTTTAAAAATCGAATCTATTGCTCCGGGTTTCGCCGAGGCAATATCAACCAATCCGAAAAATATTATTAATAAAATAAGTGCCGTAATCTTCTTCATATTTTTATACCATTTAGTAGAATAAACTAATAAGATGCAAAGATAACAATATTTTGCGAATTTTAATTTATTGTTTTTTTTAAATGATGATAAGGATGACTCTAAATTTTAAAGGATTACGCTAATAATTCCATTGTTTCCAAATGTATTTTCCAATAATTAAATATTTTCAGGTCTATGGATAACAACCGTGAATTGCTCGGCTGATTGATTGTTAATTAATTCAATATGTGGATACGCCTTCAATGAGCGAACTACTCCGCTACCAATTCCTCTATAGTCTAACAAATCATAAGCAAGCGAACAAATAGTAGAATTGCGGCTCTTGCGAATACCGATTTTCATATCGTCAACCGTGAGGTTATTAGGCAATTTGCCGGGACTTTTGATTTCTATCCTATTTTGGAATATAAATACTTTTACGGAATCATTAATAAAATAATCCCTATGCACCAAAGCATTCACGAGCATTTCTTGGAATACGATTAGAGGAATTTCCGGCATACCGACACTATTAAAGCTACGATTGCCTTGCACATAATTAATCTTTGTTTTAATAAAATCGAATGCTCCACTATACTGAGCATATAGCGTTCCAGTAATATTTTCGCTGCTGCGATAAACTGTATCCGCTAAATCATTGCCTGCGAACCAAACAGCCGACATGAAAAATTGAGGTAATAATTTCTGAACATTCTTACCGAACAGCAAAGCTCCGGCTACGTTCAGTTTACCATCTTTGCCCAGATGAAAATTAATTATATACTTATCCAATTCATTTTTGTCGGGTTCTTCGGAGTATTTATTGACGTAAAACTCTTGGAATTTATCCCAATTAAAATCCGAAAATGAGCTGTGCTGAATCAATTTTTCCTCGGCGTATAAATTACCGCTACTTTGCAATAATCTTGCTAATTCATCTTTGCTCGTTACTTTTCGTTTATCCGAACCATTTTTAACGAATATCAAACCTTCTTTATCCATATAAGGTTTATCAATGCCTTCGGGAACGGTCGCAACTATTACTTTTTTACCGTCAATATCAAAAGTCTCTGTTTCTATGATAATTGAGCTTTTGATGTGTTCGTTGGCGGCAGTAGTAAGCAAACTATTGATTCGTTGAATATCTTTAAATTGTAATCCAGTAATACTACCGGTTTTGTCATTAACTCCAATGATAATTTTTCCGCCTTTGCTATTAGAGAACGCAACCATCTCCTGAGCTATGCTTGTGGCATTCGTTACATTTTCCTTTAACTGCACGAAACTCGTCTCGCCGCTTTGTATCAAATTTATTAATGCTTCAGTATCCATATCTTTTCAATAAAATCATAGAAAATAATTTGAGTTGTAAACGAAAATAGCTAAGTATTATTTCAAATGGTAGTCTCGTCGAAAAATTCAAGATTTTATCTGCGAAAATGAAATTTATACAGTTTAATCTATGCCATTCTCCGGCTACAAAAAATAAATATGGGCAAATTTTTGATAAAGTCTTAAAAAAGTCGTAATTTCGTTTTTCGTAATATTGAACAAATAAATATAATATATAATTCTAATTGGAATGGATATGGAAAAATTATTAATCGAGAAAAGCGTAAGCGGCAGACACGGCTATTCTTTACCGGAATTGGACGTACCTGCTATAGATATTAATTCTGCTTTGCCGAAGGGATTCGCTCGCTCAACTGAGCCGATGCTACCCGAAATAAGTGAGAATGAAATTGCAAGACACTACTATAAATTGTCGCATTTGAATTACAGTTTAGAAGACGGATTCTATCCGCTTGGTAGCTGTACGATGAAGTACAACCCAAAGGTGAACGAAGTAACTGCTACTATGCCGGGCTTAGTTGATTTGCACCCTTGCACAGATCCTAAAGATGCTCAGGGAGCTTTACGTATTATGTACGAATTGGGCGAAGCACTGAAAGAAATTTTCGGTTTACCGGGCATTTCTCTTCAACCTGCCGCTGGTTCGCATGGCGAATTTACCGGTATAATGACTTTCCGTGCATATCACTTGCACAATGGCAATGCTCATAAAAATGTAATCTTAATTCCGGATTCAGCTCACGGCACTAATCCTGCTTCGGCTTCTATTGCCGGATTCAAAATCGCAAGCATTAAATCGCAAGCCAACGGTCGTATCGACTTAGCGGACTTAGCGGCTAAATGCACAGACGATGTAGCCGGATTTATGCTTACTAATCCTAACACTTTGGGCTTGTTCGAAGACCAAATCTCTGATATTCAGAAATTAGTACATGGTTGCGGCGGTTTAATGTATATGGACGGAGCGAACTTGAACGCATTGATGGGCTTGACTCGTCCGGGCGATATGGGCTTCGACTGCGTACATACTAACTTGCACAAAACATTCTCCACTCCTCACGGCGGTGGCGGTCCCGGAAGCGGTCCGATTTGCGTTAGCGAAAAATTAATTCCATTCTTGCCGGTTCCACAAATCGTGAAAAATGGCGACAAATACGAAATGATCGAAGATATCCCAACTTCTATCGGCAAAGTGCATTCATTCTTCGGTAACTTTGGCGTGTTAGTTCGTGCATATACTTATATCAGAATGCTCGGAGCTAAAGGTTTACGTGAAGTCAGCGAAACAGCTATTTTGAATGCAAACTACGTGTTCTCTCAATTGAAGGAAAACTTTGAAGTGCCTTACGATGAGTATTGTATGCACGAATTCGTACTTTCCGGCGATAAGCAGAAAAAAGACGGCGTAGTAACCAAAGATATGGCTAAGAGATTGTTAGACTACGGCTATCACGCTCCAACGATTTACTTCCCGTTAATCGTGCATGAAGCAATTTTGATAGAGCCGACCGAAACCGAATCCAAGGAAAGATTAGACGATTTCGCAAATGCTATGAATGCTATTGCTAAAGAAGCTAAAGAAACTCCAGAATTAGTAACTTCAGCTCCGCTTAAAACTCCATTGAAGAGATTAAACGATGCCTTAGCAGCTCGCAATCTTAACATCACTTGGACAAGACAATAATCTTAGTTCGATAATAGATTTTCAAATCAAAAGCCGAGGCAATTCTGTTTCGGCTTTTGTGTTTGTAATATCAAAATATTATTTCGATAGTTGCGTCGACTTTCTTTTATTAATAAGTCATTATTATGCCGAAATATGAGATTGAATTTTCTAAAGCAGCTTTGAAAAGTATTAAAGAAATTCCCAAGAAATACCAAATTAATATTCTTCAAAAGATAGAGGATTTAGCTAATAATGTTACCGAGATGCCCAATGTAAAAAAATTAGTTGATTTTGAAGTTGCGTATAGACTTAGAGTTGGGGATTATAGAATTTTGTTTGACAAAGACGATACAATAAGAATAATTGCTATAATAGATGTGAAACATCGAAAAGAAAGTTATAGGAGGAATTAACTATGTTAGAGAATTTTCAGATACTTACGGAAAACAATATGCCGAAATTTGCAGTTATAGATTATGGCGAATTTGTAAAAGTACGTGAATTGCTTACTGATTACGAGAAGCTATACGATTATTTAGATTATATTGATATGCAGAGAATTAAGGCAATTGATAAAACTCGATATAGTTTAGATGAAGTTAAAGCAGAATTAGGACTTTTGTAGTTATACTCAATTGAATTGTTAATGAATGGAGTAACTATATTCTCTCCGTTCTTAATGTCCTCAATTCTTTGCAATAGTATCTTCTTGTTTATAGGGTTTGATAACAAATAATCAGTCTCATCCATTTCCGATACTGAAATATTTATATATTTATTTTTATATGTAGTTTTCAGAAATGTAACGAAATCAGCAGTTAAATCTGCAGCATTTATTTGATAACTCGTTTGCATTGATACTTCCTTTTCTTTTTGATACGCATAAGCTAAAACGAAATTATTTCTAATATATTTTATGCATTACATAGCACCCAACATATCTTATCGAATAATTACAGAAGAAGTGCTTGTTATTTTAATCTCAAAATATAATTTCGTTAGTTGCGTTTAGTACTTTTTAATTATTAGTTGGGCAAATACTATGGCAACTCACCCCTCCGAAGATGCTTACTGTTATATCATAGATCTTAGATTTGTCATTCCGGTTTTGAGAGTCTTCGAACAAATACCGGAATCTGGTTTTTAAGATTCAGAATACGTGATAAGTTAATAATGTGCGACTTGATTTTACTGTTCAGTTCAACTCCTCCGGAGTTGTGATCATAAAAAGGAACTACTTTGTTACTAACGTTTAACAGCTACGCTGTAGAAGAATAATTCGTATATTTACTCCGTAGGAGTTAAATGTTAGTAACTAAATTAACTACGCCAGATTGCCACAACTCCGTTGGAGTTGAACTCTATATTAATTTGGATAGAACAATATTCTTATAGTTTAGAAGAAGTTAAGGCGGAATTAGGACTATAATTGTTGTCTTTAATTTGTTTGAAGGTGCAATAAACACACAGGAACTTGCCCAATGGATAAGTCAGAAGTTTTAGAGAAAGTAAATAGATTCACCGATATAGTAGTCGGTGAATACAATCCGTTGAAAGTGATACTATTCGGTTCGTATGCTCGTGGCGATTGGCGAGAAGAAAGCGATATCGATGTAGCTGTAATTATGGAAAAAATCGAGGGTAGTTTCTTAGATAAATCAGCTCGATTATTCAAAATACGTCGCAATATAGATGAAAACATTGAGCCTTTATTATTCGAATCCGGAAACGATAAAAGCGGATTTTTAGATAGCATCCTTAGCTACGGAGAAGTAATTTATCAGAGATGAGACAACGCACTCCTTATTTTTAAATAAATATAAGAATTGATATTTTTGATAAAAGCCTAACTTCTCTTTCCTAATGATTCGAGAAGTTAGCGATTGTAATATAAATAATTTATCAATATAATACTCTAGAATGGCATAAAAATAGAAGTTGATAAAGCGTTGTTAGCATTAATTCATTGAATTGGGCTATCGCAAGCAATTGTGCAAATCAATTGTTCTATTCAATTTATTAGCAATTAAATCATGATATTCTTGAGTAACATGAATACCATTTGATTTATTCATCTTTGCTTTGTTATCGTTTTCAAATCCACAGACATAATTATTTTGATTCATTTTAGTTGAGAAAAACAAATCTAATTCTTTACATAATACAGGCTCTAGTGCATTATTGCTTCTGCGATTTGGTCCTAAAATAATATACTTGATGTTTTTCTTTTCACAATATTTAATAATTTCAGTAGTAGTTTCCCAATAGCTTTTTAACGCAAAAGCTTGATTTCCAATCAGCTTACCGAGAAAATAATTACAAGAGATTAAGCATCTGTGCAATAACGATTTATCACGTCGAGTTCGTATGTGAAATATTCTCCCCAAATCGAGCATGTCATATTCTTCAGATTTAACAATTTCATAATAAGGAAAATTAAATGACCATTTTAATCTGCCCTTGTCATCTAAATATTTATACAATAATTTAACTAATCTTAGGTATGGCTCCGGTCTGATATGAAATATAATTAAATCCAGTTTTTTTTGGTTTGCAAGTTTATCTATTTTATCCAATAAAGTACTGAAGCGTTCATATCGTATGATATTAATGTTTAATTTATTTTCGCTATTGGTCTCAATTTCTCGCTTTAGTGTTTGGTGAAATAAATTCTCGTACATCAAATCGTGCTGTACAGGGAAACAACCTCCTATGAAGCACATTTCCTTTGATGGGTTCTGTTCCTTTATTAACTTTTTGGCAGCAAGATACTCTTGCAATGAAATAAATTTATTCTCGCATTTAGACAGAGCCTTACCTTGATTGTTAATTTCAAAATCCCTTACTAAATCACAAACCATTTGTTTATCTACTGATATTAAATTCTTGTTTTCAAGTAACCTTCTGAACTTTTTTGTAGTAGTCTTGGGGCAATTACATAATTCCGATTGACGATTCGTCAGGGTAAACTGTCCTTGAAAGCATTTTTTGGTATTGCTTACATAATCAAGCATTGAACAGAATAAATCTTCATTGTTAATATTTAGAAATGCAGAATTTATCAAACGAACATTGAATTTATCAATTATGGATTCAAGTTCGGCTACCCATTTCCAATACTCCCAACTATCTTGATGAAAAAATGGATAAACTCCAATGCTTAAATTATAATCACAATGCCCGAATCCAATTGTTCTAATCATTGGATTTGTTTGCAATATTGTTTCTAAATCAACAAGTCCTTTGTTTGATTCTATTATTGGTATAAGATTATTATACCGGATTCTATACTCTTCAAGCTTTTTTGTTACGTATTGAATATCCTCAGAATTCTCTATTTTGGGAATAAATATCGAATCGAAGTATTTATCCATCATTACGTTTAAATCTTTTTCAAATTCTGCTGAATTACAATGATTTATACGAACCCCAACTTTTATATTGGTAGCTAAATTTTGAATTAAAGAGAATAGCCTTTCGAATTGTTCTCTGGCTTTTTCTTTATACGCAGCAGTGCTATCCATTTTTAATGGATTAACCACTCCATCTTCAAAATCAAAACAAATTACAGCTTCTGTGCGATTCACTTTCTCTATATGTTCTTGTAATGTCGAATTGTTGTATTTAATAAATTGATATGCTTGGATTTTCATTATATTTTGGTGTCCGCTCTACTTATTTACATTTCTTTAAGAGGAACTTCAAAAATATGAAAATTAAATTAGTTTTCCAAAACTATTTCATACACCTTGGAGGGCATTAGATGCAGTAACAATATTCTCTCCGTTCTTAATGTCCTCAATTCTTTGCAATAGTATTTTTTTGTTCATCGCATTGGATAGTAAATAATCAGCCTCGTCCATTTCCGAATATTTTATACTCGATATAAGCAAAACTCCCCTTTTCGAATTATACGAGAAGAGGAGTTATGTATCTTAATCTCATAAATGCCATTTTACTACTGGTTTTGGGATATACTCTTTTATCTGCTTTGCGACTTCTTCACCTATTTGATTAATTAGCGGAGATTTGTGACGAGCAAATTCAAGCAGAGTCCCCCAATAAATCAGTTTATCATTCTCAAAAGCACAAATGTATCTATTGAAGAACATTGCTTCGGATTTCCAACCAAATATTATCATATATTTGTTTTTAGTATTTGGAATATTGACCTTATTTGTAAAATCATAATTATATCTGACATATTGTGCACTTTTGTCTTTAGCTATTAAATCTATCACTTGCCTCGAAGACAGTCCCATTTTAATTTTTATCAACTCATTACTTTGGAATTTGAAACTGGTACAGGATACAGTTAGCAAAGATGTTAAAATTAGTAAAAATATATTTCTTTTCATTGTATTAATTTCCTTTCTCTAAGTTAGAAATCGACTGCCCAATATTTTTAATTTCATCATCGCTATTGTTTAAAAATTCATATAAATAGCCGGAATGAAAGTAATGATTATCATTAAATATAAAAAAGTAATCATTATTGTTATAGTGTATTTTGCCCAAATTATTGATTGTGCTTTGCGTTTGTATCTTTG
>CAZIIZ010000095.1:0-8167 GCA_964539225.1 uncultured Hyphomicrobiales bacterium
TTTACAAAGAATTAAACCCAAGCCGGTGCCGGTTTCGCCGGAAGTACCCTTACTTGTAATTGATTCGTCTATTTGAAATAGTTTCGATATTGTATTCTGATTCATGCCTACTCCTGTATCTCGCACATAAATTGTATATGAATTAGCTAACGAATCTTTACTAATACCAATTTCAATTTCTCCGCCTATAGGAGTAAATTTAATAGCATTCGATACTAAATTTCTGAGAATTGTATTGGCTAAGTTTACATCCGTATAAATAATAACATCATCAGGAATCATATTCCTAATTTTGATACTTTTCTTTTCAGCAGAAAGGTGTAATATTTGCTTAGAATTATGAGCGAGCATTCTCATATTAACGTCAACTACGATAATTTTAATTAATCCACGCTGCGACCGACTCCATTCCAATAGATTTTCCAGTAAAGAATATAACTGCCCGGCGGATTCTCGGATAATTTGCAAATACTTTATTTTATCGACTTCAGAAATCACTTCATACTCATCTATCAACAATTCTGCCACACCATAGAAACTGCCAAGAGGATTTTTCAAATCGTGTGCTAAAATCGAAAAGAATTTGTCTTTGGTTGAGTTTAATTCTTTTAGCTTTTCTTCGTATTTTTTTCTCTCACTAATATCTTTAATCACGGATATTATACATTCAGTATTTTCTATGTTAATCTTTCTTGCAGAAATAATCACAGTAATTTTTTCGCCATTTTTCCTTACGAATTCCGCTTCAAAGTTCGGACAGTATTCCCTAGCTATTAGCATTTCGGCTAATAGCTTTCTTTGACCGTCGTCTTTCCAAAGTCGAATTTCTTTCGATGGTCTGCCGACTACTTCCTCTTTCGAATATCCCATAATTGATGAAAAGCATTCATTAATGTCCATTATTTCGCCGGAATCAAATGACGAAATGGATACAGAATCCGGACTCGTGGTGAACAACAACTTAAACCTATCTTTTTCAGCTAAAAGCAGCTTATGCTTTTGAGTATTTTTAAGCAATTTAACCAATGCTAACACAACACAAGAATAAGCTAAAAGTCGTATTCCAGTAATAAATTCTCCATGCTCGAATCCTGCATCGTAAAGCACTATCAAATGAGTTATGCCGAATAATCCAAAAGCCATACCAATATATAACGACAGATGATTATCACTTTTTCGATGATAATTAATGCTCAATATTAAAATGCTAAAACTAAGTATAGCATTAATCAAGTAAATTATTTCATTCCAATTTTTCATTCTATCACCATTGATACTAAAGTAATTAATTATTGATTATCCGACTAAAGCTTACATTGGCAAAGTAAAATAGAAGGTACTGCCTTCGCCTAATTCTGACTCTGCTCCAATTTTTCCATTGTGTTTTTCGATAAATTCTTTGCATAGTATCAAACCTAAGCCGGTACCAGTTTCGCCTGCCGTACCTATTCCATTTGTACTACATTCAATTCTGAATAATTTGTCGAGTGTCCCTTTGCTCATTCCAACGCCGGTATCCTTTACGAAAACAATAATCACTTCGTCGGATTCATTGTATTCATTAATCCCAATAGTAATTATGCCATGCTGAGGAGTAAATTTAATAGCATTCGAAATTAAATTTCTAAGGACTGTTGTAATCAGATTTGAATCCGCAACTACACTTATGAACATAGGGATTTTATTATTAATCGTAATATTTTTTTTATCAGCATTTAACTGTAATAATTCCAAACAATTATGAGCAATAAAGAACAAATTGCATTCAGTTGGATCAAATTGTATTTGACCTCGTTGCGAGCGTGCCCAATCTAATAAGTTCTCTAAAAATTGATATAAACTGTTTGAAGAATTTTTAAGCATTAGCAAAAAATTCATCCGCTCAGATTCTTCGAAGGTTGCATAATTATCATATAACATTGAAGACATTTCTCGGAAACCGCCCAAAGGATTTTTCAAATCGTGAGCCACTATCGAGAAAAACTTATCCTTGGTAGAATTCATAATCTCTAATTCTGTTTTTTTTTCTTTTACTTGTTTTTCAATAATTTTCCGTTTTTCAATATTACGCGATACTCCAATAATACAAATACTATCAGGATAAAAACTATTAGACAAAGTAATAGTTACTTCTATCCATATTGTATTGCCATCTTTGCAGATCTGTTGCCATTCATAAACCCTTGAGTCTTCAGAAGTATCACCACGTAAAAATTTCTCTAATCTAATAGGAATTTCTCTATTCGCCATTTCAATAGATTCCGGACTTAGTGCATCGGTAAGACTTTGTGCAACAGCTTCTTCCGAAGTAAATCCTGTAAGATTTACCACAGATGGGCTGACATACTTCATCCGATTTTCCGTGATACTATACACCCAAATAACGTCTAAAATATTTTCTGATAGCAATTGATATTTCTCTCGATTATCGTCCAATATATTCTCAATTTCCTTTCTCATGGAGATATCTCGAAGTAAACCGCTAACTCCCTTAAATTTATTATCTTTATCGTAAAATACACGAGCTGATAGAGAAAAATACCCATTGTTCCCATTCTTCAAGTTTAGCAATAATTCATAGTCGCTTACATATCCGGCATTGTTTAGAATACTCTGCAAGTATTCTCTCTCGTTCGGATTAGCATAGTAAAATGATAAACTTTGCCCAATTACTTCGTCAGCCTTCCAGCCGACGATTCGTTCTATATTAGGCGATACTATTTGCACAATGCCATCTTGGTCTGATTGAAAATACAAATCCTCGATTGTGTTAAATATTAATCGGAGCTGAGATTCGCTTTCTATTAGCTGGTCATTCATTTGTATGCTTTTAGTAATATCACGCATAGTACCTAAAAATAATCTTTTATGATTAATCATTATCGAAGTCAACATTACTTCTGTACCGAATTCTGTGCCATCATTTTTTTTGTGAGTCCAATCGAATAAATAATTCCCCTTTACTTCTGCTTTGATTATATTATTGATACACAAGTCTTTAGAAAGTAAACCATTTGGCTGCATAATTGGTGAGAAATAAGCGATTGATTTACCGATTATTTCTGCTTTATATGCACCGAATAAATCACATGCCGCCGGATTACAATCAATAATTGTCATATCTTCGATAATTACTGAAGCATCTCTAGACTGTTCGAATAAAGTATAATATTTTTTCTCACTTTGTTCTAATTGTGTTATTTGAGATTTCAAACCCTCTAATTCTAACAATAACATTTCTTTTGTTTTATTCATACTATTCATATTACAACCCCTGTTTAACGATTTGATGTTTTATATTTTGATTATTAATTGGCAAGCTAAAATAAAAAGTACTGCCACGGCCTACTTCTGATTCCACCCAAATTTTGCCATTATGCATCTCTATAAATTCTTTACACAAAATTAATCCGAGCCCAGTGCCGGACTCACCTAAGGTACCAAGGCACATTACACTAGTGTCGATACGAAACAGTTTGTCAATCATATCTTTGCTCATTCCGACACCATTATCCTTCACGTATATAGTACAGCTTTTATTGGAATTATCTAAATTATTTCCGCCATCAATTGTCCCAATCTCTACAAATCCACCTTCAGGAGTAAACTTAATTGCATTAGATAGCAAATTCCGGATAATTGTAGTAATTAGTTTCGTATCTGCATTAATTACGAAATCAGATGGTATATTATTGACCAAAGAAACATTTTTATTAATTGCTGATAAACTTAGAACTTCCATACAATTAATAACTACACTATACAAATTGAAGTTATCCGAGTTGAATTTTATTAATCCTCTTTGGGATCGACTCCATTCTAATAAATTTTCTAACAATAAATAAATATTTTCAGAAGATGACTTTATTATCTGTAAGAATTCCTTTCGCTCTTCTTCATCAAAAGAAACATAGTCGTCGTATAGCATTTTGGTCATTTCTTTGAAATTACCTAATGGTCCTTTTAAATCATGAGCAATTATCGAGAAGAATTTATCTTTAGTAGAATTCACTGCACTTAATTCATAATTTGAAGCAAGAATTGCTTGATTCATTTTGTTCTTTTCAATAAATCTAAATATTAGGAACAGAAACAAGATTAATAAAGCGATTAGAATAATAATTAGAATATTCCTACTTTGATTCTGGAGTTCAATATTTTGTTTCAAAATTTGATTATCTTTTAATACCTTGTCTTTCAAGTATTTACGATTTAGATTGCTCAAAGACAAAGAATTTTGAATCCGCAACAAACTATCCTCTATCAAATCTGATTGAAGATAATTTGAATATGCTTCCTTGTAATTACCATCGGCTGCATGCAATTTAGCCAAACCCGATAAAGACTCTTTCAAAATATCAGGGCGACTCAACCTTTCTGCAATTCCTTTAGACAACATAAAAGTTCTATGAGCATTTTCAAAGTCTTTTGTGATAATAAAGGCATTGGCTATCATATTATAACATAGTGCCAAATAATAATCATTGCCTGTTATGATAAATTTATCAATAGCACTATCTAATAATTTTATCGCTTTTACTGAATCATTTTTGGCGAACAGAAGTTCACTAAGCCCAATCAGACTTAATCCTTCGCCGATTAAATGTTTTATCGACTTAGAATGAACATTTAATTTCTGAAAGTAATAATCAGCACTATCAAAATTCTTTTTTATAAAGTAGGTATGTGCAATATCATAGTATGCCCAACTGATACCTTTTTGATAATTTATCGATCGGCAAGCGGTCAACGACTTATATGCAAATTTTATTGCTTCATCGTACTCTTCCATTTCGGCGTACATTTGCCCGATATTGCCGTAATTGTTAATTAGTCCTTTGACATTACCAATTTGTGTGTTTATTTTCAATGAATTATAATAACACTTCAGAGCCTCATCGTTTTTATAATTAAATTTGAAAAAATTTCCTTTTAAATTCAAAGTACGAGCCAGTCCAGCTTTGTCCGAATTTTTAAAAAACAAACTATCTGCCCGTTCTATTAAAAGCTCTACTTCTTTGAAATCTTTCCCAAATTGCTCGGTAGCTAAATCTAACATTGTATTAGCTAATTTTATCTCGTTTGTTTCTTTAGATATTACTCGCTTTAGGCTATCAATTGGTTGTTGATAAGCCATCAATACATTACTTGATAAGCAAATAATACCTATATAGAGCATCGACCAGCTATTTATTTTCATCACTTACTTTCGTTTGTTAATAAACCAAAATAATTATTCTTCAGTACTAGGCAAAGTAAAATAAAAAGTACTGCCCCAGCCTACTTCTGATTCCACCCAAATTTTACCATTATGTTTCTCGACAAATTCCCTACATAATATCAATCCGAGTCCTGTACCGGTTTCGCCGACAGTACCCTTACTGGTAATAGATTTATCAATTTTGAATAATTTATCCATTATTTCCTGAGTCATACCGATGCCAGAGTCTTTAATGTATATTGTATTATAACTCTTTGAATCAACAGATAACATCCCAATTTCAATTTCGCCGTCAACCGGAGTAAATTTAATCGCATTAGACAGCAGATTTCTTATTACTGTAGTAATCAAATTGGGGTCGGCAGTAATTGTTAAACTATCAGAAATTTTATTTAGTATTAAAATCCTTTTTTTGGTAGCACTCAAATTCAACAATTCGATACAATTGTTTACTATAAAAGACAAATTAAAATCTATAGGATTGAAATGAATCAGCCCTTGCTGCGAGCGAGACCATTCTAAAAGATTTTCTAACAAAGCGAAAATACTATTTGAAGAATTTTTGAGTAGTTCTAAATACTCCTTAAGTTCGGCAGCATCTAAATGATTATAATTGTCGTAAAGCATCGACGACATTTCTCTGAATCCGTATAGAGGATTTCTCAAATCATGGGCAATAATAGAGAAGAACTTATCCTTAGTAGAATTTAGCTCTTTCAATATCTGTTCCTTTTCCTCGACCTTCAATCGTTCCTTTGTATAATTATAATTAAGTACCTTAATTACAAAATATACAATATAACTATTAGTTATTACTGCGATATACTTATCAATGATTAAATCTTCCCTACTTTTATATTTAAAAATCGACATCGGTACATAGTACTCAATAGCAAACAGCACAGTAACCAATCCAAGATAAATCAAGAGCAAATATCTTTTATGATTATTAGGCACTATTATCAGGGTAAGTATCAAGATTGTAACCAAAAACAAATCAATAGTGCCATTTATTCCGACTATAAATATCCATAAGTAGGATAAACTAACTAGTATTACCATAATTAATGGTCGTATAAATTTGGTATATTGAAATTCAAATCGAAAATAATAATAGAATATAGATAATACTACAGAGAACATAGCCGGAGCGAAAATTGCACTGATTGACGAGTAAAATATTATCGGCAAAATTGTAGCAATCAAGCAAATAATAATTCCGAAAACAGTCGCAGAAATCACCATACTATGCTCAAATGGCAAATCTTGATCAATTGCGAAAAGTATATTTTTTATATGTTCTATTCTGTGTTTCATAATTATTTTTATTATATATTACAATTTTGGCAAAGTAAAATAGAAAGTGCTGCCCTCGCCTATTTCGCTTTCTACCCAAATTTTGCCTTTATGCTTCTCAATGAATTCTTTGCACAAAATTAATCCCAGTCCGGTGCCAGTTTCTCCAGAAGTACCAGAGCGGGAAATTTTTTGATCAAGCATAAATAGCTTATCCATAGTATCTCTATCCATACCAATTCCCGAGTCCTTTACATAAATTGTAAGTTGCTTTGGCAATGGTTCATTCGGTTTTTCGATAGTACCAATCTCAATTCTGCCCTTTTCAGACGTAAATTTGATGGCATTCGTTAACAAGTTGCGTATAACTGTATTTATCATATTTACATCGTAATTGACTATCATATCCTTGTTGATTTTGCTGATTAATTCTATTCCCTTTTGCTGTGCCATCGGTTGGACTATTGATTTAATTCTTTGGATGGAAGCATTTAGATTTTCTTCTTCGGGGTAGAATTCGATACTGCCATTTTGAGTGCGAGCCCATTGCAATAAATTCTCTAATAGAGCATAAACATTTTTCGACGAAGTATTAATTAGTCTAATTAGCTTCTGCTGTTCAATTGGAGTAATTCTTTCGGAATAATTTATTAGCATATCGGAGCTATTAATAATCGGAACGAACGGATTACGCAAATCGTGAGCAATAATAGAAAAAAACTTATCTTTATCTTGGTTAGCTGCTTGCAATTGCCGTTCGGATTCTGATAACTTAGTATTCAACTCTAAGAGCATTTGTGCCTCTCGAGCAATTTGTTCATTCAAACTATTAAGTTCAATATTTGAATCTTCAATTTTGTCTAAAGCGTCTTGAAGTTCGATATTTGCGTCTTCGATTACTTCTAATGCTTCATTTAATTCTTGAGTCCTTTGGACGACCTTATCCTCCAAGGAGTCATTCAGTCTTTGCAAGCTCTCTTCTGCATTTTGGGCTTTACTCAAGGACGCTTCACTGCGAGAAATTGCTTGGTTATAAATTGAATGAATGCTGTATGCAATAGTGGCAATAATTATATAAGTCGTAGCATTATCAATGTAATACTCAATTATATCAGACATCGGCATCATACCTCGTTCTGATAAATAAATTGCAAATCCTGAAAGTAATAATATATTTGCAATTGTATAGAAGAATATATTTGTTTTTTTACTATCTACTAAGATTGGAGTCAACGACAATATCGGAAAAGTTAAAGCTATCGTATCTAACCCCGCTATTCCACGATCTGCTTCATAATATATCACAGTCCATACGATGAGCGACGAAACTATCATAAGTAGGTTTATGTAAATATTCAATTTACCTTTGGAAATTTGGAAAGTAGAAAACAAAGAAATCAGTAAGCAACCCATTTCGACAAACAGCACAAAATGATCCATTTTGCCTAAATGATAGATTTGCATAAACAAAGTGCTGATTATCACAAGTAAAGTAAACACAGAGAAAGCAATCCCAATTTTATAGAAGAATTGAGCTTTCATCTGAGTCAAGAAATCCATATTTTTATCAGTACCGTTATGTACCGAGAATTTGGTATCGTCCGTTGTAGCATTATCTTCATTTATTCTATCGCTCTTCATAACATTCCT
>CAZIIZ010000096.1:0-8167 GCA_964539225.1 uncultured Hyphomicrobiales bacterium
GTATTAACAATATACTTTTATAATCAACGACTTAGATTCCTGCATCCACTCGAAGGCTCGTTCCGCAGGAATGACAACTCTGAGAGATGTGTATAATGAATAGCAGTCGTGTGTGGGAGATGTATTTGGGCTTAAGTTCGTATCATCAATACGGGAATACAAGATTATATTTGCTTATTCGTTTCTTGCCATGTTATAAATAATTGGAAAGAATAAAAATGAACTTAACATTAACTATGAAGTTTAGCGAAGTACCTGAAGGATTTATTGGCTTTGTTGATGAACTTCCAGGTGCGAATACTCAAGGTAAAACTATTGAAGAGACACGCTCTAATCTATTGGAAGCAATCGAATTGATATTAGAAACAAATCGAATGTTGGCTGACAATCACGAAAAATCATATTATAGAACTGAAAATCTAACTTTAATGGCAGTATGAAACGCAAGAAATTTATTGCTTATCTGAACAAGCAGAACTGCCATCTATTCCGTGAGGACGGCAGTCATTCAGTATTTGTCAATTCAATTTCTAAAAAGGTATCTACTGTGCCTCGCCACAATGAAATCAATGATTATTTAGTTGTAAAAATATGCAAAGATTTAGAAATTCCGAAACCATAGACTTCGAGAAAGCTTCTGCTTGGGGTGGACGACCGCCTTGGCTGCATCGCAGACGATTGTCTGGTAGCAGAAAATGATGTAGGGAGTTGTATTGGAGACTTGGGAGTAATGATGCCGCAGTTAGATTCTTGAGTATTAATCTATTAAGTTACTAACGTTTAACAGCAACGCTGTAAATATATAAGACTACTGCATAGCAGTTGAACGTTTGTAAAAAATTAAAACATTCCCATCTGTAAATTTTCAATAACCTCAAATCTTAAACTGTCGTGCGGAATATTTGGTTTATGGATAATGCGGAATACAATATTTGCAACCATTTTGGGTCAATAAAACTTGGTATCAATACAGATGGTAGCGTATTGAAATTTAAACATATTCAGACTTCGGAAAAATTTCCAATATTGAAAGCAAAAAGATGAAATATCTAATACTTATTGTATCTTTATTTGGACAAATAGCTTTAGCTTATGATGTTAATAGTAGAATAGATAAAGCTATACAAAGAATCCAACAAGATAGCCTATATATAACATATCTTGACGGGAAACCATGCAAATTAACAGTTGATTCATTATTTTGTCCAATAGATTATGCTAGTATTTTAAAAACATTACATGGGGATTCTTTAGATAAAGCTTTATATTTAAAATATCGAAGTGATAGAAATTGTTCCCGAAATGATTCAATTTCAGATAAAATTAAATTTTGCCCTAATAGTCGTAAAATTGGTTTAAATGTATTTGTCAATTATTTCGATAGAAATGTTAATGTTATTGTTATCACAAAAAAAATTGATTTTTATAAGACTATTTTTTTAGAATGTATTGTACAGTATTTGGAAGATTCCGACGAAATATCAAAAATAAAAATATTTGAGAGTTTGTTGCAAATATAATCCATTCCCTCCCCCACAGCCCTAACTAAATCTTAGGCTGTGGGGTGGATTATTTGGATTTAGAGAATTTCGGGGCTTCGTCTCCGGCTTTGAAATTATAAATAGGGCGAATAATTTTCAGTATCCGCACAGTATCTTGGATGTTATTAATAATTTCCTGCATCGGTTTATATGCCATCGGAGCTTCGTCTAAAGTAGCCGAATTAACCGAAGTGCTATAAATTCCAGTCATAGCATTTTGATAATCCTCGATATTCAGCATTTGCTTGGCTTTGGTGCGACTCATTAATCGTCCGGCACCGTGCGGAGCGGAATAATTCCAATCGGCATTGCCCTTGCCGACGCACAGCAGCGAACCGTCTCGCATATTAATCGGTATCAACACTTTTTCGTCGAGATAAGCGGAAATGCTGCCCTTGCGGATGATATTATCCTTGAAATTGATGTAATTGTGAATAGTCTGGAAGTGAGGAAATTCATTTACACCCTTCGCAAACATTTTTTGCAAAATTATATTCGCCATAGTTTCGCGGTTCAGCAAAGCATATTCTTGACAAATATTCATATCTTTAAGATACATATCTTTATATTTCCCAGTTAGATAACAAAGTGCATCGGGATATTGCGGAGTTAGCTTATCATAGCGTTTTTCGAGTTCTGCTAAGGCTTTCTGAATTTCCTTTCTGCGTCCATCGGCTTTATATTGGGTGATAATTCTCTCCCTTTGCTCGTAAAAATCTTCTTTGCCGGAGCAAATATCAATCGCCAATGCTTGATAATATTCAGCTACTTGTTTGCCGAGATTCCTCGAACCGGAATGAATCACCAAATAGTGATTGCCGTCGTCGTCGATATTGACTTCGATAAAATGATTGCCGCCGCCCAATGTGCCGATGCTTCGCTCGATACGCTTAGTGTCCTTTAGTTGGCGATAGCATTCTAATTCCGAAAGTTTTTCGAAGCGAACCATTCTGCCTTCGTGCGTTTTCATTCCAGATGGAATATATTGGTGAATAATGCTATCTAACTCCGCCAAATCAATATCGAGTTTACCGAGTTCGATAGTCAGCATTCCGCAACCAATATCCACACCCACAATATTCGGGATTACTTTATCGCCTAAATCGGCAGTAAATCCGATAACGCAACCGGCTCCGGCGTGAGTGTCAGGCATAATGCGGATTTTAGCTCCCAGCACAAATTCCTGATCGCATAATTGCTTCACTTGTCCAATTGCTTCCTGCTCTGCTGTATCTGTAAATATTTTCGCAGAGCTGTATTTTCCTTGTACCTCAATCAAATTGTTTTTTCCTTTCAATTGTTGAAAATTATAAAAAAGGCTTCGAGTTCAATCAGAATTCAAAGCCTTTTTTGTAGAAATGATTATTATCAAACTATTTTTTTAATGGTTCAATTCTGTCGATGCCGTCTTGCGGACATTTTTTATGAATTTTATAAGCAGCTGATAGAGTAGTTATCGGCACTGCTAATAGACGCTCTTTAGCGATTAAGCATTTGCACACACGGCATACACCGTAAGACTTGTCTTTAATGCGAATTAAAGCGTCATCTAATTTTTTAATATATTCACTGATGCGCTGCACTTGAGCATAAGTTTTTTCTTGCTCTAAGGCTTCAGGACCTTGCTCAGCCATGTGCATGGAATAAATCATACTTTCTTCGGCGAAGTCATAGCTGGTATAGTCTTCTAAGCGTTCGCGGAGCATACGCAATTCGTCTAATGCTTCGTGGCGTACTTCGATAATTCTCAAGTGAAACTCTTCTAAGTCTTCTTCTGAATATTTAGGACCGGTATATTCTTCGACTACCGGAGTAGCCACTTCTATTGCCGGAGTAGTCTCGCTTATTTCTGGAGTCTGTTCAGATACAATTTCTTCAACAGTAGTTTCTTCTGTTTCTTTAGTGCGAGACTTAGTTGCTCTTTTTTTCTTTGAAGCATCTTCGGAAATAGTTTCATCAGTAGATACTGTCTCTTCGTTCGCTGTTAGTTCTTCTGCCTTAGTCTCGGCTTTTTTAGAGGTTTTTTTCGCCTTTACAGCCTCTTGTACTTCGGGAGTATCGAGGATTTCCTCATCTGTTTTCTTTTTCGCCATTGTAAAATTCTCCTGAATATTATATTTGTTTTTAATTTTCAATTTTTAAAAAATTAACCCGTGTCAATCGGCTATTTTTTTAAACATAAAGCTGTTATTTGTTGCTCAAGTTGTATATAAGTTAATCAATTCAATATTCTGAGCTTCTGCTCAAAAATTAATCCACAATATAAATATAATTATTAAATAAAAAAAACAATATTTTGTAATGGTATCTTTTTTGCTAAAGATTTAATTTATAAGGTCCTAAAAACTTATCACCATTAAAGTGAATTAAGTGGTCTGGATTGTCTGCTATCCACACTTCTGTTTCCCATGCAATATCGGCAGCCCATTTTCGGAATTCAGCACGATTTAAAAATGCAGTAACAAAGATAATATCTGCTGTACATTCTTTTGTTAATTTTAGTAATTCCAACATACGAATTTCGCTAATTGAACCACTACTATGAACTGCTTCAATAAGAAACAACCAATTTCTGTTGGAATCATAAGCTAATATGTCCGGCAATTCTTTATGATTTATTTTGAAAAAATTCAATTCTTCTAAATATTTATCATCAATATATAAGTATTTATTTGATGTATCGCCTAAGTACAGAATTTTACAATCTTTGCCATATCTAGGTAGAAATTCTTCAATTATCATCTTTTGTAGTAAATTATGCTGTCCAGCTGATAATTCAAACTTCTGTCCACTTGGTAAGCTTATCGGAACATTTTCAATATTTCTTGTTCTAGACAATTTCTCTTTAAGAGAATCTTTACCCGATAAATATTTTTTTAGCTCTGTATCCCATTTTTTAGTATTATAAGTACGTAATAATTTCTCAAATGATAATTCCAAACTATATCCACGAGTTGGGTCGTTAGTGGCGGCATTTGGATTCTTCGAACTATTAATAACCACCCCAGCCAATACCAACAATTTTAAATCTTTACGACGAATATCATCATAGGAACCGCTTGAAATATTTTCTTCAAAATTATTATTTATAAATGTAATAATATCTCGGGTCTTAAGTGCTTTATTTGAATTTACTGTTTTCCAATCATTTGATACTCCGGCTACTGCTAAAAATGCCATAGCAATACGTTCTATTATTCGTTCGGTTTTATTCTCAAACGGAATTCCTACTTGAAATAATATTCCAATTGCTTCATTAATCAATTTAATGATTTCTGGAGATTTTCTACTACTTTTTAAATAAAACATTTAAAACAAAGCCTCTTGAAAATACTTCTTTTCTATTATATTTTGTGGTATCAATACGAAATCATTGCTCGTATTATCCAAATAATTCAATAACGATTTTGCGATACTATAAGCCAGTAATGGCGGTACTGCGTTACCAATTTGATTGTACTGATTAGTTTCAGTCCCAGCAAATTCAAACCAATCTGGGAAGCTTTGTAATCTTGCAGCTTCACGCACAGATATTCTTCGTCTTCTGCCGTCTTTCAATCTTACTCGTTGCATATCTCCGGTCGCTGCGGCAAGATTGCGACAAGTTAAAGTGCGTGCCGGCTTATTCAAATATAAATCTCTAGGATTTATACAATTAGAAGCTCTTTCATAGTTTGCAATATACGTGTCCATTGATTGATTCAGAATTTTGTTTTCATCAATGGTAGTTTCAATTAGTTCACCAATTGCTTCATTTACTGTTTTTCTCGCAAGTATCGGCTTAGGAAAAGAATAATTATCAATATGCCCAACTACGAATAGTCGCTCTCTATTCTGAGGAACCCCGTAATTAACTGCATTAAGCAACTTCATCGAAATATTATATCCCAGTTGCTGTAATTCAGTTGTAATTTCATCTAAGTACCACTTATTTGAATACATCATTCCGCGAACATTTTCAAACATCCAAATTCTTGGCTTTATCTGCTTAATAGCATTGATAAATATTGGAAAACCATTTCTTGAATCATCAATACCTTTTTGATTGCCACCGACACTAAATGGCTGACAAGGTGGTCCACCAATAACAATATCAAAATCTTGAACAAAAATGGAATCTGAATTTAATTTAGCTTCAAAGCAATGACCTTGAAGATTATTATTATAAGTTTCGGTCGCTTTTGAGTCCATTTCATAGCCGACGGTGTCGAAGCCATTCGCCTCAAATCCGAGCGATAATCCACCACAACCGGCAAATAAATCTAATGCCTTATATTTGAATTCCGTGGTAGGTTTCAATATGCTATTAATTGACTCTATATATTGCATTATCAGTATTATTTCGTTGTAATAATTATTATTAAAGCACTACTACTTGATGATTTAGGCATCTAAATAGTAGTGCTTTATTTAGGGCTACATTTTCTCGATTACTACCGAGAATTTGACATCGTCGATTTCTAATTCTGTGCCGTTAACAGCATCAAATGAAACAGCTTCAGCAAGTGTTTCATTCTTGATGTAATCTACTTGTTTGCTCAATGCCTCTGCGAAATCAGCATCTGCATTAATATTGATAGAAATTCTGTCAGTTACTTCTAATCCTGAAGATTTTCTTAAATTCTGAATTCTGCTTACGAATTCGCGAGCTAAACCTTCAGAAATTAATTCCGCATCCAATGAAGTATCTATCGCTACGGTAATACCGTTTTCTGAAGCTACTAACCACCCCTCAATGTCTTCGCTCATAATCTCTACATCTTCGAAAGCTATATCAATCGGTTCGTCGTTGATAATTAATTGTAAAGATCGCTTCAACTCTAATTCTTTGATTTGGGCATTGTTCAATTCTTTGATAGCATTGGCTACAGGCTGAGTGTTCTTGCCGTATTTTTTACCAATCACTTTGAAATTGCCTTTAGCGGACTTGCGAACAATGTCCATATCGCCGGATACGAATTCAATGCCTTTGATGTTCAATTCTTCTAATATAATATTCTCGAAGTATTGAATATTTCTGCGGTCTTGAGGAGTCAACACCGGCACTAATATTCTGCGAAGCGGCTGACGAACTCTAATTTTAGCTCTTTCACGCAATGAACGAGCTAAATTCACGATTTTCTGAGCTAAATCCATTCTCAACTCTAATTCTTTTGAAATTAGTTCTTGATTTGGTTTAGGGAAGTCTATCAAGTGAATAGATTCAGGTTCGCTTGAAGTTTTCAATCTCTGATATAAATCTTCAGAAATGAATGGAGCCAAAGGAGCCATCATAGCTAATACATTTACCATTACTTCGCGAAGAGTTTGGTAAGCTGCAATTTTCTCTTTATCTTTTTCGCCCTTCCAGAAGCGACGGCGATTTCTGCGAATATACCAGTTAGATAGCTCATTGATTACAAATTCTTGGATGCCTCTGAACGCTTTGGTAACGTCATATTTTTCCATGTGATTTGTAAAGTTTTCCAATAAGCTATTAACGCAGGATATAATCCAGCGGTCGATTTCAGGACGCTCAGATACAGGCACGATTGCTTCATCACCTGTGAAATTATCAATATTGGCGTACAGTGAGAAGAAAGCATAAGTGTTGGTCAATGAACGGAAGAAGTCCGAAAGCACTGTTTTCACCAAGTCTTTTTCGCTGAACATTGTAGATTTCCAAGGTGGATTGTTCACGAACAAATACCATCGAACGGCATCCGCACCGTGTTTATCCATTATTTCAAATGGATCAATCACATTGCCCTTAGACTTCGACATTTTAATGCCTTTTTCGTCTAAGATTAATTCATTGACCACGATATTTTTGAATGCAGGTTTATCGAATAATGCTGTCGCAATATTATGCAAAGTATAGAACCAGCCACGAGTTTGGTCGATACCTTCAGCGATAAAATCGCCAGGGAAAGTTTTGTCGAATAACTCTTTATTCTCAAACGGATAGTGCAATTGAGCGAAAGGCATAGCACCGGAATCAAACCATACGTCCGCAGTTTCGTGAATTCTCTTATAAGACTTGCCGTCTTTTTCAAAAATCACTCTATCAACGAATGGTTTGTGTAAATCAATTTCGAGACCTGAATCTTTCAATGGAGTTTTTGTGCCGTCGTCATTTACATAGATACCTTCTTCAACTAATTCAGCAATAGAACCGATAGCGAACATATCTTTGCCGTCTTCGCTTACCCAAATTGGAATCGGAGAACCCCAGAATCTATCGCGGGATAGCGACCATTCTTTAACGTCTTCTAACCAATTGCCGAAGCGACCAACGCCGATTTCAGCCGGCTGCCAGTAAATTTCTTTATTGAGGTCGAGCATTCTCTGTTTGTATTCCGGCGATTTGATGAACCAAGATTCGCGAGCGTAATACATAATTGGATTGCCGGTTCTCCAGCAGTGAGGATAAGAATGCAAATAATCGTTAGTAGAGCGATAAATCTTATCGGCAATTTTCAAATCAATGATTATATACTTATCTTGTCCTTCTTCTTCGTGGTCGGCGTAAGTGAAATTTTTAATCGCTTTGCCAGAATATTTGCCCATATCTGCGACGAAGTGTCCGTTCGGAGTAACAGGCTGAAGGAATGGAATTTTATTTTTGCGAGACATCGCATAATCGT
>CAZIIZ010000097.1:0-8116 GCA_964539225.1 uncultured Hyphomicrobiales bacterium
ATAAGCAAATTGCTATCCTGATTTCAACTTTACTCGTTGTGTTTGGAGCTTATGCACTATTCGTGATGCCGAGACAAGAAATGCCTGAATTCGTAATTAGGCAAGGCGTAGTTGTGGCGGCTATGCCAGGAGCAACATCAGAACAAATTGAAAATCAATTAGCCGTCCCGATAGAAAATTATCTATTCGGATTCAAAGAAGTAAATAAAAAGAAAACATATTCTCAATCTAAAGAAGGTATAGTTTATATTTTTGTGGAATTAAATGAAAATGTAAATCAGCCTTCGCAATTTTGGTCTAAGTTGAAGCATGGACTAAATGATTTGAAATCAAGTTTGCCATCGGATTTATATGGTATATTTGTAAATGATGACTTCGGAAATACTTCCGCCGTATTAATTAGCTTAGAATCAGATACTAAATCATACAAAGAATTAAATGATATAAGTAAAATATTGGAATCACGCCTTCGCAAGGTGGAATCAATCTCTAAATTGAACCGCTTAGGAATGCAGAATGAAGTAATTAATATATACTTACAGCCTGAAAAATTAAGCTACTACGGCATAAAGCCTTTGATGATAATGATGAACTTCAAGAGCGAAGGTGCAGTAGCTTATGGCGGTTCAATTAAAAATAATAGAATCGAAATGCCAATTCATATATCTTCAAAATATAAAACAGCTGAGGATATAGGTGAACAAATTATATATAATGATCCGAATGGCAATATAATAAGACTAAAAGACGTAGCTACAATTCGCAGAGAAATGAAAGAAACTGATTCGTACATTACTAATAATCGTACTAAATGTATGCTACTTTCCATAGAAATGCTCGAAGGCAATAACATCGTGCAATTTGGCGAAGAAGTTAGTAAAATAATAAAAGAATACCAATCTGAATTGCCAAAAGGCGTGAAAATTAATCAGATAGCTAATCAACCTAAAATTGTAGATGAATCAATTGTTGATTTCCTAAAGGAATTCGGTATCGCTATATTAGCTGTAATTATGGTTACCTTACTGCTATTGCCATTCAGAGTAGCTACAGTAGCAGGCACTACGATACCAATTGCAATTTTAATATCAATGGGCGTATTATACTTATTCAAAGTACAATTAGACACAGTTACTTTAGCAGCCTTGATTATAGTGCTTGGTATGGTAGTAGATAATTCGATAGTAGTATTGGATAATTATGTAGAGAAATTAGACCACAAGATTACTCCTTGGAGAGCTGCTATTGAGAGTGCGTCTGAATTATTTATTCCTGTATTTACCGCCACATTAATTATCATTTGCACTTTCGCTCCATTAGCACTTTTTATGACCGGAACCGGTAAAGACTTTATTCAAGCATTTCCAATTACAATTGCTGTCGCATTAATCAGTTCGCTAATTGTAGCAGTAATATTAGTGCCGATTATGTGCTTCGCATTAATTAAAAAGGGTATTCATAATCACGATGAGGATAAAAATACTCAGAAAAAAAGTATTTTAGACTATATGCAAATAGCTTATGATAAGTCTTTGGAATTTGCATTTACCAAACCCAAAACCACAGTCATATTAGCATTTAGCACAGTTCTGATCGGTTTAGTTTTGATGGGGCAATTGCCACAAGAACTTTATCCGAAAATGGATAGAAACCAATTTGCAGTAGAAATATATTTGCCCGAAGGTGCTCCACTTTCGACTACAGATACTGTAGTGAAAAAATTAGAGAACATAATTTTAAAAGACAAAAGAATCGAAGGCGTTACCAGCTTTATCGGAAGTAGTTCTCCGAGATTCCATACAGTATATGCTCCAAATATGCCATCTAAAAATTATGCACAAATGATAGTAAACACTACGGATAGCAAAACTGCACTTGAAATATTAGATGAATACTCAAAGAAATATTCTAATTATTTTCCGACAGCTCATATCCGATTCAAACAATTGGATATGCAGGCGACAAAAGCTCCGATTGAAATTAGAATCGCTGGAGACAGCGTACAAACTCTGCACCAAGTAGCCGAAAAGGTATCGAATATCTTTAGAAAAAATCCGAGAGTGTCGTGGGTACGTAATGATTTCGAGGATGCTAAACAAAGCGTAGTTTATGATATAAATTACTCTGAAGCTTCACGCTTAGGCTATTCAAAATTTGATATTTCTACGTATCTAACAATTTCTCAGAATGGAATGCCAATTTCTACTATGTGGGAAGGCGATTATCCGGTAGGAATTCAATTGAACAAGCTGAAGGATAAAAATGAACAAGATTTCGAGATGAAAGATACTTATATTCCTTCAATGTTATTGCCGAATTTGATACCACTTCGTCAGATTGCTACTCCACGTCCGGAATGGACTGAAGGGCAAATCGTACGTAGAAATGGAGTTCGTACTCTTAGTGTACTTGTTGATGTAGATCGCGGAGTTTTAGCATCAAGTGTTTTGAAAGAAGAATCTGCAAAGCTTAATGCTTTGAATTTACCAAAGGATGTTAATATATATTTCGGTGGAGAAAAAGAAGGCGAATCTGAGCAATATCCTCCACTTGTAAAAGCATTATTAACTGGTATAATAGCAATTTTCTTCATTTTATTATTCCAATTCAAAAAGATTAGCACTTCGCTTATTATAATGATGACTATGCCTTTGAGTCTATTCGGAGCAATATTTGGATTGATGGTTACTGGCTATCCTTTCGGAATGACTTGTTTCATCGGTATTATTAGTCTTTGCGGTGTTGTAATTAGAAATGGAATTATTTTGGTTGACTATACAAATGCCATCAGAAAAGAGCAAAATCTAAGCGTTAAAGAAGCAGCAATAGCAGGCGGCAAACGTAGAATGAGACCAATATTTTTAACTTCTGCCGCAGCGGCAGTCGGAGTAATTCCGATGATAGTTAGCAAATCATTACTTTGGGCTCCATTAGCATCGGTACTATCATTCGGATTAATGTTCTCCATGGTATTAACATTAATCACTTTGCCAATATTATATTGGTTCACATTCAGAAAAGAAGATACATTACGCGAGCAATCAAATAACTCAGGAGAAGCATTATAATGAAAAAGCAAATATTTTTAATACTATCAATAGTTCTAACTTTTGCAGTAAATACCGTTTATTGCCAGTCATCATATTCTTTATCGCAATGCAAAGAGTTAGCTATCCAAAATAATGCAAAGATAAAAAATGCGAAATTAGAAATTTCAGCATCGGAGCAAGTGAAGTCAGCAGCAAATACTAAGTATTATCCTCATGTATCAGCAAGCTTCCAAGGTATGAAAGCTGTAAAAGACTTGATAAAAATTGAAACACAAGGCGGTAATCTACCTGTTTACGATGGTAATCCAGCGAACTTGCCGACTGCAAATCAGTTTGCTTATATGCCAGGTTCGAGTATGAGTTTTATGGATAATTTAATGCTTGGAAGTATTTCTGTTATGCAGCCAATATATGCCGGAGGTAGAATTAGCACAGGAAATGAGCTTGCGGAATTAGGTAAAAATATCAATAAAGATAAATTGAATATTGAAAGATATAACATACTTCAAAGAACTGAAGAGCTTTATAGACAAGTCCTTACTTTGCAAGAAAAAATGAAAACTGTTGAGTTTTTCGAGAAGTTCTTGAGTAACTTACAAAAGGAAGTTAATTCAGCTCAAAGTGCCGGATTAATCGGCAAAAATGATGTGCTCAAAGTGGCATTAAAATTCAACGAATTGCAAATCAATAAATTGAAATTAGACAATGGAATTCAATTATCCAAAGAAGCTCTATGCCAACATATCGGAGTGGAATTTAATCCAGCTATTGTTTTATCAGATTCTAATCAAAATATTCAAGAACCTAATGCCTATTACTTAGAAGCAAATTCGGCTCTACCTAATCGCTTTGAAACAAATTTATTACAGAAAGCAATTAAAGCCAACCAATTGCAAACCGATATGCAACGAGGTGAATATTTACCCGAATTTGCAGTCGGTACGATGTTAGCTTACGATAATGCTATGGGAAAAGGCAATCTCAATTGCTTATTCGTAGCTACTTTGAGTGTTCCTATATCAGGATGGTGGGAAGGTAGCTACAAAATAGAAGAAATAAAAATTAGAGAAGAAATTACTAAAAATACGGCACGTGAAACTAACGAATTACTGACTCTACAAATTAGCAAAGCTTGGAAAGATCTGAACGAAACATATAAACAAATCGAATTAGGCAAAAATATGCTTGCCCAAGCCGATGAAAATTTCAAAGTGAATGAATCCAATTACAAAGTTGGGAATCAGAGCTTATCCGACTTCTTAGAAGCACAAGCTACTTTACAACAGTCTCAAGAGCAATTAAGCGAATTCAATAGTAATTATCAATTAGCTCTAACTAGATACTTACAAGCAATTGGCAAATACGAATAGATATTTTTTTAGCGGAGTAACGGGAAATTGTGAGGAATGTTAAGCCCCCATCATACCATTACAAATTCCCGCCACTCCGTGTAATAATAATTAATGAAATTGAAGAGTTTAGAAGGTGCGATATGAATGATGAAAAGAATAAATTGAGCAAAGCAGATAAATATAAATATTTGTCTCTTATTTTGATTGTTATATTATTGTTCGTTATTACATTCTTTTTGATTTTCGGAATATCAAGTTCAAATAAGCCTCTTATTCATATACTTGATTTACGAAAGGACTCAGTAAGTACGAAGTTGATAAATGAACTTAAAACAAAAGGAATCACCGGAGCAATGATTGCGGATTACGCAGACATTAAAAAAACATTTGCTACCCATAAAGCAAAGTTGGTATTAGTGATTTGCGAAAATCCAATAGCATCAATTTTAACGACAAAATTACATACAAACTCTTATGACAATATTTCACCCGATGCTTTGTACGCTTTAATGATTGACGCAATTCAAGATTTTTCAGTTAGAAATCGTTTAATTGATAAAATCATCATTAGCGAAATGTCGTAATAATTAATCTATGAATCTTATATACTATTTAACGATGATAAATCTAATTGATAGTGATATTTAGAGCATTTAACGATAAGTCTTTGATATAACGAACATAATTGTATAATTTTACAAACTGCTTTTAACATAAGCGATTACTTATACTGTTTTGATATTAATAAAATCAAAGTTTCTTATAGCAAATTACTGAAGATAGCACATTTAATTGAAATTAAATAGTTAACCCAAGCGGAAAGTTATTTTACAATAATTGCATATCTATTTCGTTGTATATACAACTATTACATTTGCAATAGTTGGTAACAATTGTTTCGATTTTTATTTTCGTAAGCTAATTGAAATAAATGCAAGTATTGAATAAAATACTTTGGTAATTAATCGAAAATTGACTAAGTTTGAAATCTAACCATTTGGTTAAATATTTAAGTTAGTATTGGTTTCGAATTTTTAGATTTCACAGTATTTATAATAAGTAACTCTTAAATAAGGAATTTATATGAACGAGAAGACAGCATACATCATAGCTGCGGGCGATGGCTCCAGATTAACTATGGAAGGATGCCTATACAAAAAGGCAATGATTCCGCTTAATGGAGTGCCTATGATAGAGCGTTTGATTGATCTTTTAGCGAATGAAAATTTCACTGAATTTAATATTATTACTAATGAGTCCAATAGCGACATCATCGAGTATCTTTCATTTTTAAGCTACATGAAGAGCTATAACATAAATACGATCAAAATTACCACTCCGAGTTCGATGCATAGTTTATATGAATTGATAAAAATTACGAATAATTTTCCTTTCTATTTGTTTACGGTTGACACAGTATTTTCCGCAAGAGAATTCCGAAATTATACAGAATACTGCGAAAATAATTCTTCAAGATTTGATGCAATTATCGCTATCACTAGCTATATCGACGACGAGAAGCCATTATACGTACGAACTGAGAATGAAAAAATTGTGGCTTTTTTAGATAATGCAGAAGACTGCGATAAGGTAACTTCGGGAATTTATTATTTCAACACGAATATCTATAATCTAATTGAAAATGAAATAAACAAAGGCACTCAGAGAATGCGCAATTTTCAGAGAAGTCTAATAAGTGCCGGACTAAATGTCGGACATTATACATTTGAAAAAACGCTCGATGTCGATCACGTCAGCGATATAATTAAAGCAGAAGAATTTCTGAAACAGGAGGTCTTATGAAGCAATTATTCACACTAATTCTATTTTCTTTGATATTTTGTACTGGATTAACTGCCGAACCAAATATTAACAGAGGAACATTAATAGTTAAAGTTACTGGATTACGAAATACAAATGGTTATGTGGTATGCCATTTGTTCAATAGTCCGGATGGATACCCGACAAAATCCAAAAAAGCTTTGAAGTTCATTAATGATTTCGACATCAAAACCAAAACAGCCGAATTCGCATTTACTGATTTACCTTATGGAAATTATGCCTTTACAGTGCATCACGACGAGAATGCTAACCACAAAATGGATAAAACTTTTTTAGGTTTACCGGACGAAGGTTGGGCTTGCTCGAACAATGCTAAAGGAATTCTTGGGGTAGGACTGCCTAGCTTCGATAAAGCAAAAGTAGTAGTCAATCAACCCGAAGTAACCACAACAATCAAAATGAATTATTGAAAGTATAAATAGAATGCAAAAAGAAATTTTAGGTATAATGCGAGAAAAGAAATTTTCTCCTAATCATATAGAAAATGATGCAGAAATAATGAAAGCCACCGCTGCGGAGCTGAATTCATTAGGACATAAAGTAAAATTAGTTTACGAAAGTAAATTTGTAAATACTGAGTATGATTTCCCAGCTTATTTCTCTATGGGACGTAACGAAAAGACCTTAGATAAGTTATCCAATTTAACAGAAGCAGGAGCATTAGTAATTAATTCAAGCGAAGGCGTTTATAATTCATTCAGAGAAACTCTGACCCCGAAAATGCAAGACGCTCAAATACTGATGCCGAATACGATTGTGTTCGATACAGATAAATTTGAAAAATCTTACTTCGAGCAGATGAAAAGCAAAAAAGTATGGCTAAAACGAGAGAATCATTCTTTGCATCGTGAAGATGTTACTCCGATTTACAGTTTAGCGGAATGTGAGTGTACAATCAGAGAATTTCAAAAGCGTGGAATTAAACAATGCTTATTGCAAGAACATGTAATTGGTTCGGAAATTAAATTTTACGGGCTGAAAGATACTGATTTTTTCCATTGGTTTTACGTTAATGGCGAACCTCATCATAAATTTAACGAAACAGAACTAAAATCAATTTCTGCTAGAACCTCTTCCCTATTAAATTTGGATATTTACGGAGGCGATGCCATTATTACAGCCGATGGTAGTATTTCGATTATTGATTTCAACGATTGGCCCAGCTTCGCTCCGGTTCGAGCAGTAGCTGCTAAAAATATTGCTCAATTGATTGATACAAAAATCAAGGAAACAGCTGTATGAGTAGTACAACGATGACCAATAAAGAACTATTATTATCCTCTATTAAGTCGATGGACACCGAAGAGAAGGTTGATTTGTTAGTTTTTCGTCCATTGGGATTGAAAATTGCACTTTTTGCTAAAAAGCACGGTATTACTCCAAATCCGATTACAATTACTTCGATATTTGCCGGAGTTGGAGCCGGACATTTATTCTATTATAATAATATTTATTTGAATTTACTCGGCGTACTATTGCTTTCGCTCGGTTCTACTTTAGATAGTGCGGACGGACAATTAGCCAGAATGACTAATCAATGTTCGCAATTCGGCAGAATTCTCGATGGTATTGCCGGATATTTATGGTTCGTCAGTATTTATTTGCATCTGATTTTGAGATTCTTTCCTCAGAATCACGACTATTATATTTTGCTTATGATTGGTTTGGGCGTACTTTCGCACTCCTTCCAGAGCGGCATAGCCGATTACTACCGCAATGCCCACTTGTCAATAGTTTATGGCAAAGGCGAGTTAGAACGTGCTATCGACCTAAAAAATAAATACAATGCCGATAAATCAGGTATGTCCTTCTTCAGTAGAATTTTTGCTATATTTTATATTAATTATACAGTACAGCAGGAATCCTTAACCA
>CAZIIZ010000098.1:0-8051 GCA_964539225.1 uncultured Hyphomicrobiales bacterium
TTAGGAATTACGGTGTATCACTCATCCGATGACTGCGAGTCATCGGATGAGTAGAGAGTAAATACCCCAAATTAAATCTTAATATTATGCCTTTTCAGAAAATTTTCGTAAATTTGCTCATGTTAAGTCTTGGTTAATATAAATACTCAAGAATTAAGTTAGATAGAGCTATTTTGCAGATTCAATATTTGAATTAAATCATAATTTAGGCACTAAATTTGTTAAAAGGATATTGGAAATAATAACATTTTAAATAATTAACATTATGGGTGTATATGGAGAGTGTAATACACGGGATTTTGGGACTAGTTTTCGTGTTGGGAATAGCTTTTCTATTCTCGAACAACAAAAGAAAAGTAAATTGGAAATTAGTGCTAAATGGGTTGATAATGCAATTTTTATTCGCATTATTTGTTTTAAAAACTCCTTATGGCAAAATTCTATTCGAGTGGATAAGCAGAGGATTTGTTTCCTTGTTAAGTTATTCATTGCAAGGAGCACAATTTGTATTCGGTCCATTGGGACTTCCTCCGGGAACTCCTGGCAGTTTCGGGATGATATTCGCTTTCCAAGTATTACCAACTATAATATTCTTTGCAGCCATAATGGGAGTGCTTTACCATCTCGGCATTATGCAAAGAGTTGTGCAAGGTATGGCTTGGGTGATGGGCAGAATTCTCGGCACCAGCGGTGCAGAATCATTATCAGTAGCTGCTAACGTATTTATCGGTCAGACCGAAGCTCCGCTCGTAGTGCGTCCTTACATCGCAACGATGACTCAATCCGAATTGTTGACGATGATGATAGGCGGTATGGCTCACATTGCCGGCGGCGTAATGGCGGCTTATGTGCAAATGCTTGGCGTATCTTTCGCTGCTGCTAAGGGTTGGTCTGTCGATACAGCTCAAGTACAATTCGCAGGGCATTTACTTGCTGCCAGCGTAATGTCTGCTCCGGCTACTATGATAATTGCAAAATTATTAATCCCTGAGACCGGCATTCCGCTCACTCAAGGTACTGTCAAAATCAAAATTGAAAAACAACATTCTAATATTATAGAAGCTACTGCCGCCGGAGCAGCCGATGGCGTACGTTTAGCTATCAACGTAGCAGCGATGCTTATTGCATTTATTGCATTAATCTACTTAGTCAATGCAATTCTTGGTGCAGTCGGCGATTGGACCGGACTGAATATTATGCTTACTCAAAATTACGGCAAGCCGCTGTCGTTAGAATTATTATTCGGCTTCATTCTGCAATTCGTAGCATTTGCTATCGGTGTGCCTTGGAAAGACTCCATGAACGTGGGCAGCTTAATGGGCATCAAATTAGTGCTTAACGAATTCGTAGCTTATTCCAGACTTGCGGATATGATTACGGCAAAAGTGCTTTCAGAGAAAGCGATCACTATCGCTACTTATGCTTTATGCGGCTTTGCGAACTTCTCGTCTATAGCGATTCAAATTGGCGGAATAAGTCCGCTGGCTGAAAATCGAAGAGGCGACATCGCCAAACTCGGTCTCAAAGCAGTTCTCGGCGGTACTATCGCTACGCTTACAACAGCTACTATCGCAGGAATTTTATTATAATTAATATTATTTCGATGAATATTGTGGCAACATAATAATAAACGGATTCGGAGTTTTAGTTTATCTATACTCTTGAATCCGTTTTTATTTTCAGCCGAAGATTAGTATTCTCAATATACAACCCCCAACTTTTCAAATTTTACGTAATATGAATTCCAAAGCTGTTAAACTAAATTGTTACTAACGTTTAACAGCTACGCTGTATAGAATTGATTCTATTCTATACTCAGTTAGGAGTTAAACGTTAGTAACGAAATGAAAACCGCTCACTTTTCGAGGCAGTTTCATAAGTAAAATATTGTCATATTGAGGTCAAAAAGAAAACAACTACTTATGAGACAGCCTCGATAAGCCGAAATTGAACGAAAATTATGCAGCCAAATCTTGGTATAACCCGACTTTATTGCCTTCGCTGTCCATAAATATTGCGAACCAGCCTCTACCTTCGGCTTCGACCTTAGTCTTCGGAGTAATAATCTTTCCGCCCTTGGATTCTATCACTTTCAATGTCGCTTCAATATCCGCTGTATTCAATGAAATCAGAATGCCGTCTGCCGATGGCTTGAAGTTCGGAGCGGAAGAGATAGCTCCTTCGCACGAAGGGAAGAAAGCCATTTTCTCGGCTTCGCAACACATTTCGACTAACTCACAATTAAACACTTCAGAATAAAACGCCACTGCACGAGAAAAATCATCTGCAGGAATTTCAAAAAATGCAAGAAACTTAGGCATAATGCCTCCTTATATTTAATAGTAGAACAAATTAACGAATGCAAAATTACTGCCTGCCGAGTGCGAAAAATTGTAAATAATAGACATTCTAGGATTCAAAGACAAAATTGTAAAAAAAATATGGATTGAACTGTTACGATTATAATTAAATTTGCATCTATTGAGTTGTAGGGAAATTATTTAATTAAGGAAGCGATGCAGGAATATAACAAATATAGCGATAAAGAATTAGCGAGAATAATTGCCGACAACGGTGCTTATGCTAATAAAGCATTCGATACTATATTTGAGAAGTATTCTGCCAAATTAAGAGCGTTTTGTATATTCAAAACTCCAAATGAAGTGTCGGGCGATGAATTATTCCAAGATACATGGTTGAAATATATCGAGACCGTGCGTAGCGGCAAGGAAATCGAAAATACTTACGCTTATTTGATTTCGATAGCCAAACATACTCATTATAATAATTTCCGGAAACAAAATGCCGTAAAGCAAGTGAAAATTCATTATACGGATGAATTGGAAATATTGAATAACTTAATAGGCGACGATTTCCTGTCGGACTTCGAGAACAAAGAAATAATTGAAATTATAAAGCATATTTTAGATAGTATGAAAGAATCATACAAAGAAGCGTTTATTATGCACTGGTTCGGCGGGATGACGTATTCGGATATCGGCGAAGAATTAGAAATAAGTGCAGATAATGCGAAGATGCGATGCCACAGGGCGATGCAGGAATTGATTAGAATCTTTAAATTATATTATGCAGAAGAAATGAATCTAACGGAGAATAAATAAGATGAACGAATTAGAATACTTTGAAAAGTTTAAGAACGGCACATTGAGCGAAGATAAAAGCTCTGAAATGTTCCGACTCTTGGCAGAAGATTGTGAAGTGCGGAATAGCTTTCAATCTTATCTGTTCATAGCGAATACGATGGAGAAATCCATTCCAATGTTTGCTCCGTCTGCTTCGCAAAAAGCTAATATTTTCGCTAAAGCCGGATTCGAATTGCCGATTCCAGAGCCGATATTGAACAATTCAAATCCGACAAAAGCGAATCATAAATTCAATAGAAGAGAGCTTGTAAAATTCGGTCAAGGCATAGCCGCCGGATTTATACTATTTGCCTCATTGGCATTATTCTTTTATCCGCAAAATGGATCGAATGAATTTGCGAATAACAATTCAAAACAAAGTCAGATTCAATCAAATCATAATTCTGAGAATGATAAATCTACAAATATAGTAAGCAGTAGAAGCGATGATACCAAAATAGTAAATTCGAATAGAAAACAGAATCAAGCTTTCCCTTCGCTTTTTGGTTCTAATATTTTTGATGGGAGTGAAGTCTTTGAGGACACTAATTCCGTAAATAACAAATCAAATACTTCTTTGGAAAATAAAATTAGTCGATTAGCACTTTCTGACGATAGATTCAATTCACCTCAATTCAAATCTTTCTCGCTTCAGAATAGTAAATTAGCGTTCGAACAGAATTATTCACCATTACCTTATTCTGATGAAGCAACAATTTCTCGTTTTAGAATTGAATTGAAGAATTCAGTTAATTGGCATTTGCAAAATCAGACAGAAAGTCCGAAAACAATTAATCCGATGAATAACCTCAATTTAATAGTATTTTATAAATTAAATAGTGATTTAGAATTAGGTGTTGATATTAAGCAAGAAACATTTATGGCATCATATACCGGCACTGAGTCCGACGGCAGAGAATATCAATACTACCAACAACCGAATCTAACTAATATCGGAATGCTCGCAAGGTACAGCCCGATACAAATAGATAATTTCAAACCATTTGCGCAAATTGGATTGGGAGCGAATAAAGCAGGAATAATTTTTAAAAGTGGATTAGGATTCGAATATCCGATTACTCATTCTCTATTCTTCGTTACGGGATTAGATTATCAATTATTCAACTTTAAACATAATTCACAATGGTTCAACACAAGTAAAATAGGAGTACATTATGGCTTTTCGTATCAGTTTTAACCTGATATTCAGCATAATGCTGGCTACTATATTAATGTCTTGTACGGATATTGTCAACACCGAGCCAAATATCGTAAAAGAAATGCGAAAAATGAACTCGATAGATTCATTGAATATGTTGATATTCCAAGACATTGATTTAGGCGAATTAAAATACGGCAAAATTAAAGAAGATAGTTTGTTCGTATTCAATCAATCAGCAACTCAAGGCATTTATATTTATAATATTCATACGGATAATCGAACTGGATTGTTCTCGTATTCCGCAACGGAAGGATTGCCCATTTTTGTTTCTCCATTGGAGAACATCAAGCCTTTAGGCAAACTGAAAGTAAAATTTTATGCTCAATCATTCGGTATGAATGAGTACGTCGATACTTTGATATTTAACAACAATCCTGCGTACAGGATTGTAATTCGAGCAAAAGTAAAATCATTATAAATAAAACAATTTCAAGGAACATATTATGAAAAAGATTTTTATGCTTTCGATACTTGCCTTATCCACTATGACAGGATATGCAGCAGAAACAATGCCTACAAAAGGCGATTTGATACAATCGGCAGACACTAATATGAATATAATGCGTAAAAGCACTCTATCCAATATTGATTTTTGTACTACTAATTATGGAATATTTGGTCTGAATGTGTCAGAAAATTCAGGAGGAATTTTCTGGCCTCGTAATTCTTCAAATCAATATGTTTTTGGTGGTGGAGTCTGGTTCGGAGCTCAGAAAAAAATACAAGATGCTGTAGGAAATTCTACATATAAAAAATTGACTGTAGTTTCTTACGATCCGACCAACGGTGGCAGTTGGTTAGTACCCGGTTATATTGAAGAAGGAGATAGAGAGCGTAGTGATTTGAAAAATAAAAATGGAGTTTATGTCTCAACAGATTATAATAGAGAAACCGGTAGCCCAATAGAATCTGATTCACGTCCTAATTGGTGTTTGTGGAAAACAAATGCTAATGGCGAATTTGAATATGGAACTCCCAAATATACCAACTTAGCAGACGCTACAAATAGAAATTTTACAACATATCCCCAAGGACCGTTATTTGTGTCGGACGAAGACTTCGTTTCTGTGTATAAGGATACTGATTTATCACAATACAATATTGGACCGAACACAGCATTGAATGCAGGCTTTCCGCTTAGACTGCAATTTGAAGAAAGAGTAATGTCTTGGAATACTACAGGAATGCAGGATGCGATGGTAGTGTTTTACACTATTGAGAATAAATCCAATGATACTTTGATAAATTGCAGAATTGGTTCTATGCTTGATATTGATATAGGAGCAATACCTAACACAAGTGCTGCTGCTTCTAATGATAGAATGCGCCATTTGTCCGAAAATCCAAATATGAATTTGACCGTCTCTTGGACTGATACGGACAAAGGTGAATTAGGAAAAAACTTTGGTTATATGGGCGTTTCATTAATCGAAACTCCGGCAGTGGATGCTAACGGATTTATTCGTAAAGACAAATCTATCTTTTATCCTGAAGAACAAGTGGGACTTTCTACCGTGAAAATCTGGGATATAGAAGAAGATGTTACGCCAGATTCCACTCTTTACGATGAGTTCTCTACCGGAGGAATTGAAACTGATACTTCTCGTGGCGACAAACGCTTATTAACTGCATGCGGCTCGTTCAATATGCTTCCGGGCGATAAAGCTCGATTTGCTGTGGCTATCAATTTTGCTATGCCGGCTAAGGGTGGAGATGCAGACGGTACTATTGAAGATCTTACCGGATTCACTAATGGCAAGGTTTCAACGCTATGTTCAAATTCCGGTAGCTTAATCGGCAATCTTAATAAATTAAGAACCGAATACTACAAAGCAATTCCGCTTTCTGTGGATGATGAAACTGTAACCAACGTAATATTAAGCGATATTTATCCGAATCCGACTACTAAAGCGATTACTTTGAATTATAACTTGACTAAAGATAGCGAAGTATCAATCGGAGTGTTCGACCAATTGGGCAATGAAATTCAGTCATTGACTAACGGACTTAGAAGCTCCGGCTCGCAATCGGAAATATTCCAATTAAATTCGGAATTATATTCTAATGGCGTTTATTACTTAAGAGTAAAAACTGCAAGCGGCACAGCCGTAAAAGCAATTTCGATAGTGAAATAGAACTTTTACTACGGATTTAATCAGAGTGTTTATTCTTATTTTAGTTCGATTTAGCTAAAAGATGAATAGACACTCTTTCAATATTTACTAGCTGACTCGCTAAGCACTATGCACGTCTTTAAGTTAATAATAGTTGAAATAGTGGACAGTATTATCGTCCATATTATTAGCAATAGAGCATTTGCAGAGAAAATTCAATTGATTATCAACCCTTTATTAGGATTGAGTTGATTGTTAATATCTTCTCAAATTCATAGCTAACGATACAATGATTAGGAAAACAGCCATAGAATATGCGAAAATAATAATGAAAAAGATGCAAATTGAGAAATAATTGCAAATATTTGCAGAATTGTGAAAATAGTATTTGTAAATCCAAAAAAAAACTTTATCTTTGGTGTTTTAAAGAATACCAAAACAATGAAGCAATAAACAAATTTATTAACTAATGAGTTCAAGGAATAGAAGGAGTTAGTCAGCGATGAACAAAGCAGTGATTATGGCGGGCGGGTTCGGCACAAGATTAAGACCCCTAACGATGAATATCCCAAAGCCAATGGTGCCAATACTTAATGTTCCAATGATGGAGCATATCGTTAATTTATTAAAAACCTATGATATTACCGAAGTAGTTTCTGTATTATATTTTCAACCGGAATCGATAACTTCATACTTCGAAAATGGTAGTGATTTCGGTATTGATATGAAATATGTGATGGCGAATGCCGACTACGGAACCGCCGGAGCTGTAAGAAATGCTTATGATAATATCCAAGGTGAGAGAATTATCGTAATCAGCGGCGATGTGTTGACTGATTTCGATATAGGCAAAGCAATTAAATACCACGAAGATAATAAAGCTCAAGCGACTATTTTATTGACCAGAGTCCAAAATCCACTTCAATATGGTATCGTAATGACAGACGACAATGGCAATATAACTCGATTTTTAGAAAAACCATCTTGGGGACAAGTTTTCTCCGATACTATCAATACAGGCATTTATATTTTAGAGCCGGAAGTAGTCGAGATGATCCCATTCCAGCAAGAATTCGATTTTAGTAAAGATTTATTCCCTTTGATGCTAAAGAAAAACATGAAATTAATGGGCTATATAGCCGAAGGATACTGGCGAGACATCGGTAATCTGAACGAATATCAGCGAGGACAAATCGACGGTATCAAGGGCAATGTTAATTTGGTGATGAAAGGTATTAAGCGGGATAATTTAATTTTCGGTTTTAATCCACAAATCGCGAAAACTGCTAAATTCAACGGTCAAGTATTGATTGGCGATAATTGCGTAATCGGCGAGCATAGTGAATTAACCGATACCGTAATGGGCAATAATTGCGTAATCGGCGATGGCGTTAAAATGAGTGGAGTTACTCTTTGGGATAATTGCAAGATTGAAGACTTCGTAGAAATGAATGACGACGTGGTTTGCTCTAATTGCGTAATCGGCGAAGATGCTACTATCAGCGAAAATGTATTTATCTCGGACAGCTGCTCAATTGGCAAAAAAGCATTATTGATGCCGAATATCAAACT
>CAZIIZ010000099.1:0-8043 GCA_964539225.1 uncultured Hyphomicrobiales bacterium
AATCTGCCAAACCATCGCAGAAAATCCCATATCTTTCAAATGTGCTTTTATTACTTTTTCGTATGGTTGTTTGTAATCCATATTAAATTTCCAAACTTCTAATACTTCATTAGTATCTTTTTTGAGCAGTTTAAATTCGCCACCGGCTTTGAGCTGATCAGTTATTGTAATGCGTACAGAAATACTACCTTCGGTCGGATTTAAAAACACGAATTTATTTACTTGATTTCCCATTATTTTTTTCTTTCACATTATTATAAATATAATTTAGACTTATTCTGCTTTGAAGGATTATTTGATATAATATTTTAAATATTATTAATCAGCCACGACCGACGCAGAATCCTTAATAGTTACAGTCGAGTTATCTAACGGCAAATCAAATTTAGGATTAATAAATTTTGTCAAAATTTGATATGCAATAGGAGCTGCAACTGTCGAGCCGAATCCCGCATTCTCTACCATAGCTACAATAGCTAATACAGGTTTACCATTTTTAAGTGCAAAGCACACAAACCACGAATGTGCCTCACCGTGTGGGTTATCCGCAGTACCGGTTTTACCATATACTACGTAGTCTTTCAAATAGTTACGATAAGGAGCAAATGGTGCATAGCCAGTTCCTCCTGGTATATTAACTACATCAAACATACCTTTACGAACAATATCAAAATTCGCTTCAGATATTGGCAATTTATGCGAATCATAGTCATTTGCTTGCTTTTTACCGGTGAAATTATTCAATATTTGTTTCACTACGTGCGGTTGAAATATTGTCCCTTTATTTGCTAATGCAGCGATATAAACTGCCATTTGTACAGGAGTTACATTGATTTCGCCTTGACCAATTCCATAATTCAGCAATCTGCCTTTAAATTTCGATGCTCCTTTGCCAAAACGTTTGTCTAACAATTCAGCAGTAGGATAGAATCCCCGATTTTCATTAGGAATATCAATAAATGTTTTCTGACCAAATCTGAACATTTCGGCATATTTAGCTAATTTATCCAATCCCAATTTCAGTCCCAAATGATAAAAGAAAACGTTGCAAGACACTTGTAATGCTTTCTCAATACTTAACGAACCGTGAGTACCGCCGTGGCACTTAAATGCCCGACCTCCGTACGTTAAAGAGCCTCCGCAGTACAAAGTAGTATTCTCAGTAATTAGACCTTCTTGCAAAGCAGCTAATCCGACCAACATTTTCCAAGTTGAACCGGGCGGGTAGCCAGACATAATCCCACGATTAACTAAAGGCTTTCCCGGATCGTCTCTTAGTTGAGCATAATATTCCGGACGCACTCTGCCGCTCAATTCTTTTAAATCATAATCCGGTTTGGAAACGTAAGCTACTATTTCTCCATTATTTGGATCAATTGCTATAAGCGAGCCGCGTTTACCTTCCATCAATTCTACTGCCTTTTCCTGAGCACCTTTATCAATCGCCAAAAACATATCCATTCCATTTACGACCGGATCATCACTTTTCCCGTTATTGAAACTGGAGACTTTCTGTCCACCGCGATTAACGGCAACATATCGGATGCCCTTAGTTCCACGCAAAAAATCTTCGTATGTAAATTCTAATCCGGTTTTACCGATAATATCGCCCGGTTTGTAATACTTCATTTTTTCTAATTGTTTAGCTGTGATTTCGCTGGTATAACCAAATAAATGAGCCATACTTCCCTTGAAATCGTAAAGTCGCTTCGACTCTATCGACACATCCACTCCTGGCAAGAAATCAAGATATTCTTGAATTAATAAAGCTTTATTCCTGTCAATATCTCTCGCAATTTTAACCGGTTCGAATTTCGAGAATGTTTTATATTTATTTAGAGTTAATTTGATTTCACTTGTATCCACTTCGAGCAATGAAGCCAACAGCTTTAATCTGTCAGACCTGAAATCGCTTGGAGTAAGTTTTACCGTAAACGAAGGCTCATTATGAACTAATAATTCCCCATTTCTATCGTAAATATCACCACGAAACGGATCGACAACTTCTTGTTTAATTGCTTGTGCCTCGGAAACCGATAAAAACGCATTTCCCTTAATGATTTGCAAATATCCAAGTCGCCCTATATACAAAATTGCAATAAACAATATTAAGCCTTTGAATATATTAGCTCTTGTGATAGATCCGAATTCCGGATTGCCTGTTTGATACCTTTTATCTGCCATTACTATTTAACTATATTCCAATTGTTTTTGATATTCTTTTCATACCGGCTATTGAATGCTCTATTAGAACGTTCAATTCCATTCCGAGCATTTCTGCTCCTTTTATTATTAATTCTCGATTAGCTCCGGCTGCAAATGTTTTTGTTTTCCATTTTTTAATTACTGATTTTAATTCTAAATCATCAATCGACTTGGACGGACGAACCAAAACACAAGCATAGATTAGTCCCGTCAACTCATCAATAGCGAAAAGGGTTTTCTCCATTATTGTTATAGGTTCTGCGTCCGAACAAATTCCCCACCCATGAGCAACTACTGCTCGAATAATTTCTTCATCCCAATTTTCATCAGTAAGGATCTGCTTGGTCATCGTACAATGTTGTTCGGGATACATTTCATAGTCTAAATCGTGAATTAATCCGGTAATGCCCCATTTATCAGCGTCTTCACCGTTCAATTCTGCAAAATATCGCATTACTCCCTCGACGCACAAAGCATGAGTTCTGAGCGATTCACTTTTATTGAATTTATACAGAAGCTCCAGTGCCGATTCTCGATTTGGTATATTGTTCATTTATTTCAATTCCCCAATTTTTACTTCATATCCGCAAAAGTTTAAATTTAATTTACTTTCTCGGACTTCAAAATTAACACTTGAAATTGAATTATAAAACAACTTAAAATCATTTGGCAAAAATAACTCATAATTTTCATCATTAGAACTAAAGTTTGCACAAATTAATACTGTTTTATCTTTATTTTTCAACAAATATGCAATTACAGACTGATGGTAAGGTTCTATAGCAACTACTTCAAAATCAGAAATTGGTGTTCCGTTTAGCAACTCATTCCTCAATTTATTAATTGACTTTATATATTCAACTATTGATTTGTCCCACTGCATATATTTATTAGAAAATAGTGGTAATTCGTCGGATGGAAATTGAGCAATTTGCTCATCGGTAAATCCAAGCCCTGTATTCACAGGATTCGGCATCAATAGTTCAAATCCGCTGTGTATAAATCGAATAGATTCTGGTAGGAATGAAGCCAGAGTCCAAATCATTTCCGAGAACTTTTGATCAAAAATTCTGGACTGTAATCTCGGAGTATTATGATTCTCAGAAGTAGCAAAGCACGGTATCGGTATATCATGTTCAGCTAATCGGCGGATATAATCTCCCATTTTGTGTCGGTCGTGAAAGTCAAACGGTAAATATCCTACGACAGCATCGAATTTTTCGTTTTTTGATTCCTTATTTGGGATAAAATTTTCCTCAAAAAATATAAAATTCTTCTTCAGTTTCCTTGATTTATTGATGATCGCTTTCCTTACTTGTTCGGGCAAGGCATGCCCCATATCGAGCATAATTCCATCAATATCAAATTCTAGAATGTAGTACGGCACAACATTCGTAATATGCTCAACTAATTCCGATTGAATATACTTTGTTTTGTTTAATTCTGCGTCATACATTCTAACAGTATTATAAGCTATATAATTAAATTTTGGATTATCAAATATTTTCAAATACGTAACATCGCTCCATATAGGTTGGTTATCATCCGGTGGCCAATCAGCGAATGCTCCCGGAATTACGCACCTGTCTCCATTATCTAATTTACCTATATATTTATCGCCTTCTTTGAATACTTTTCTCGGAGTTTCTGTAAATAGATTTTTATATTCTTTACTCGGAGCGATTAGCTTTGTATAATCATTAGCTTCTATTTTGGACTTTATAGCTACCAATTCATCGTCGCTGAATTGCGGAGAAGCATATTCGGACAATTTATCTTCTTTTATCCAATAAAACCAACACGGATGAGTGAAAGCTAAATCTGAATCTATACTGGCAGTCCTAAAAATAAACTCAGCTACCACTTTAATGCCCAATTGATGTGCCGCTTCGACTAAAGCTTTGAATTGAATTTCGACATCTAAACCTAAGAAATCTTCCGAAAGATTTTCGTCTAAACTGTATGGATTGCGTACGGCATAAACTGAGCCCAAATCGCCTTTCTTATTATATTTACCAATCGCAGTAATCGGCAATAAATAGAGTATATCCGTGCCTAACGATTTAAGATAAGGAAGCAATGCTATAGTTTTCAGGATAGTACCGGACATTTTGAATTCTTTAGAATTTTCGGTCTGAACCTCAAAATGCTCGAAAGCAGTAGTATATCTTGGCATCATATTATAAATAATTGATTCAGTAAGATTTTTCTTCTTTGCTTTCACAAATTTCGACTTTGCTATCAATTCTAATTGTGTCTCAAAATAATCAATCGGTTTTACAATTTCTACTTTCTTATCGGAATTTATCCACAGTCCCGGAATTCTATATGCTAAGTCGTTAAGTTCTGTTGACTTTAATTCTTTTATTTTGCTCAATATTGCTTGAAGATTTTTCATAATTATTTTCCTTGTATTGTTTCTTCAAAATGTCGAATTAATGCTTCTGCATTCTTTTGACCTACCGCATCTAAGAGTTCTTCTAATTTAAGCAATTTTATTTGTTTTACCGAACCGAATTTTTTCAATAATTTCTCTGCTGTTATTTCGCCTATTCCTTTGATTTCAGTTAATTCTGTTTTAAAAGTTCTTTTATCTCTTAAATTACGATGGTAAGTGATTGCAAATCTATGGGCTTCGTCTCTTAATTGTTGGATTAGTTTTAATCCGGCAGAAGTCCTAGGCAGCATTAGTGAATCGCTTTCGTGAGGCATGAACACCTCGTCTAATCTTTTAGCTAAACCAATTATTGATACTTTGTCGTAAATTCCCAGTTCATTTAGTATTTCTATGGCTGAGGACAGTTGACCTTTTCCGCCATCAACGATTATCAAATCCGGCAATTGTAGATTTTCCTCTACTAATTTTGTATATCTTCTGCGAACTACTTCTCGCATCGCTGCAAAGTCGTCATTGCCTTCGACTTCTTTCAGTTTGAATTTTCGATATTCCGATTTTTTAGGTTTGCCTTCTACGAAGCATACCATTGACGACACATAATCCGTGCCTTGCAAATGCGAGTTATCGAAGCATTCGATACGCACCGGAGCCTTCGGCAGTCTCAAATCTTTCTGAAGTGCTAATACAGATTTACTAAGCAATTGGTCTTTTTTAGCGACAGTAATGAAGTATTCTCTTAGCATAAATTCAGCGTTTGCCGATGCAAGATCCAACAATTTCTTTTTGTCTCCAAGCTTGGGTTCAAATAGCTCTATTGACTTGCCGCGTTTTTTCTTTAACCAATCTAATATAAATTCAGGTTCTTCCGGCTGTACCGGCACTATAATTTCCTTAGGAATTATTTCGGCTTCCATATACCATTTTTCGATAGTAGCTTGCACTATTTCTTCATCAGTTTGAGCAACGGCATTAGCGATTATAAAGTGCTTCTTGCCTACTAATTTGCCCTCACGAATCATAAATATTAATGTACATGCAGAATTTTCAATACGGCAATATCCAATTACGTCTCGGTCTATCAGTTCGGTGGTTACTACCTTCTGTCCACCGATATAATCGGATAAAAGTGTTAATTGATTTCGCACATCTGCCGCCTCTTCGAATCGAAGCTCATCGGCTAAGGCTATCATTTTAGATTTCAAATCGGCTTCTAATTCCTTAGTTTTGCCTTGCAGAATCTGCATTGCTGTTTTGATATTGTCATTGTACGATATTTTCGAAATATGAGCCGCACAAGGTCCGGTACATTTCTTAATATGATAATCCAAACATATCTTAAATTTTCCCTTACGGATATCTTCTTCGTTCAATTTCAATTTGCAAGAACGATATTTTAGAACCGATCGAAGCAATTTTAATAAATAATTAAGATGTCGCACTTCTGTATAAGGACCAAAGTATTTAGAACCGTCTCTGATTACTTTCCTAGTTTTATAGATTCTCGGATATGCTTCATTCGTAACACGGACGTAAGGATAAGTCTTGTCGTCGCGAAGCATCACGTTATATCTTGGCTTATGCTTTTTGATTAAAGTATCTTCGAGAATTAGAGCTTCGGCTTCCGAATTTACTACGATAATCTCTACATCAGCAATTTTCTTTAATAAGGCATTCGTTTTGGCATCGTGCGGTCTGTTCCTCTGGAAATATGAGCGTACTCGGCTTCGCAAGTTTTTTGCTTTGCCTACATAAATTATCTTTCCTGTAGCATTTTTATATTGATAAATTCCCGGATTAGTCGGCATATTTGCTAACTTACCTTTTAATAATTCGGGAATCTCTGTTTCATTTTCTATTCTTGAATCGTCATTATTCATTATTTACTTATTCTGTTTCTCATATTTTCCTAATGTCTTGATTAGCTCGGCTTTGACTTTGGCAATTAAACTCGTCGGTTGCTTCACCGTAATAGCATCTCCCCAACTTATTATCCATGAAATAAAGTCTAAAGATTCCGGCACCATCAGCTTGATTGATAATTCTCCAGTATGATTATTCTTATGAAATTTTTGCGACGTATGCCATTGCCTATTAGTAAAATAATGAACATATTCTTTTTTAATCACTAATTCTACATCCTTCGGATCGCCATCATACACAGCAAATCTATGCCTTTTAAATTCTGTTTTATTTAGATTAATTTGAGTAACATCGACATAAGCATCTTCCTTAGCAATATCCATTCTAACGATATTCTGAATCACATAATTTCTAAATTCTGTTTTCTTGAAGTCGTAGGCTACCAAATATAAAGTACCTCGATATGTATAAAGTGCTTTAGGCAATATCTGGTATTCCTGCTCTTTTTCTTCATTTGGCTTTTGATAAATCATATTAATAATCTTCGCTGAACGAATATATTTCAGTATTTCTTCAATGATTCCATTTTTAGGCTCATAATCATAATTACCAAAGTTTTGATCCCAATACATTTCTTCTTCAATAAACGCATTTCCAGGTGCAAATGATTCTAATCTACTAGTTAGATGATTAATATCCTCTTCAATTTTTGTTCCCTTAAAGGTATTCAAGAAAGCTTTTAGCATATAAAATGATAACAACTCGTTGCCCGGTATATTCTCCGGCGTTCTGGTTCTAAATTCATTTTTTTCTATAGCCCATTTGGTTTCTCGACCTTTTTTTTCTAACTTCAAGTATCCTTCTTCTCGTAACAAGGCTAAATCTCTCTGAATCGTTCTTAACGAAGTATTCGGGAATTCATGCTCTAATTCATTTACAATTTCGCCAACATTAGCTGCAATCTTGTGAGATAAATATTTTAATATTTGCAATACTCTGCGGGGTTTATCTGAATTGCTTGTGTCTTGTTTCATAATTTATTTCACCAATATCTTTAACTTAGTTTATCCCAAATTCATCTAATTTTCTGTACAAAGTTCTTTCGCTAATTCCCAACGCCTTAGCTGCTAAACGTCTCGAACCGTCGAAGCGTAGTAATGCGGTGTTAATTAGCATCTTTTCGTGTTCACTGATATTCAAATCATCGTCAGCCAACATACTAGGAATATCATTTTTGACTACTTGGAAATTAGTATCATCCATCTCGTCTAATTTGTTCTGAATATTATCTACTTTTATAGCTAAACTGTGCATTCCTCGCTGCATTTCGTTGAATTGATTCTGCATTTCTAACAAAGTACGAAATATCAATTCCAATTCGATTCTATCCGAAGCTTCTATACGCTTTTGAGGTACTAATGCCTGGCTATTATTAATCGAAGAATAACTAGGCGGAGGTAAAGCTGGAGCGATAAACCTTCTGATATTATCAGCTTTAATTAACGAACATCGTTCTAAAGCGACTCCTGTCTCTACCAAATTTCGAAGCTCTCGCACGTTACCCGGCCAAGCCATATTCA
>CAZIIZ010000100.1:0-8019 GCA_964539225.1 uncultured Hyphomicrobiales bacterium
ATGCCGTTTTTCGCCAGATTTAGTAAGGATATAATCATTAAATTTCGCAGGCACGCGACTCTCATTAATTATATTAAGCGTGTTCGAGAAAACTTCAATTTCGTCTTCGGCGATAAAGAAATCGAAATAGAATCTGTTCAATACAAAATCAGAATTATAACCGGTTACTTCTTCGGCTGCAGAATTGAACAACATTATTTTGCCGTGATTATCTAATCCAATAATCATAGCACCAACCGTTTGCAGCATAGCATAATTAAATTCTGTTTGGTAGCGATATGCTGCTTCTCTTTTCAACTGATCGGTAATATCATTTGCTATAAAATATAATGAATCCGCTTCCGTATTTGCGTTCAGAATCAATAAAGCATTTAGTGCTGCGATTTCCCCGTGTACATTATTAGTAGTACCTTCTATAACTTGAGTTTCGCCTGCAAATGCACGACTCAGAGAATCATTAATCAAATCGAAGAAATCTCCTTTAATTAAACGCTCAATATTTAATATATATTTATATTCATCGGAGTTCAAGAAGAATTTGCAGAAAGCTCGATTCGCAAATTTTATGTCCAAATTTTTATCTATATGAGCTATCATAATTGGGATACCATCCATAAGCAATCGCATATCTGCTTCGCTCTGGAATACAGCCCGTCTTGCTTTAATTTCATTACTAATATCTCTGGCTACGACCAAAGTTACTTTCTCGCCAAAAGCATTCAGGAATGAAGTCGCATTGTTTTCTAATGTCAGATAATGCCCATCTTTATGTTTGAATTGATGGATATCGACAGAATACGAGCCTTTTTGGGTGCGTACATTATCTATTCTATACATCAAATCGGTTAATTCGTCCGGATGAATAAAACCAATTAGCGATGTACCGATGATTTCCTCGCTTTCATAGCCCAAGACCTCAGTGAATTGCTTATTCACGTAAGAATAGTTACCGTCCTTATCTAACAAAGCAACTATATCATGAATATTATTTACAATCAACTCATAGTACAGTTTGCTATGCTTTAAATCAATTTCTAATTGTTTTTGGTCTGTAATTTCAAGCAAGCTTAGGCTGCCGCCTATTATCTCATCATCTCTTTTTACCGGCAGAAAGGAGGCATGGAAATAATATAATTCGCCAAAAGGTGTTAAATATTCAGTATCTAAGCTCACTGATTCACCACGATAGCACTTATCAAAGTTCTCGGTAATAAATTGGCGATAATTGTCTGTCATATAAGTACGGATGTCGGTGTCGTACTCTAAATTATGTTTTAACACTTTATCTAGCAATATTTTGCAATTTTTATTAAACTCTACTACGTGAAAATTAGTATCGGTTAACAGCATAGCTTCTTGATTATTATCTAATATTGCTCTAAGATTCGCTTCGGCGTATTTTAAATTATTTTCTGCTATAATTTTATCCGCAATATCTTGGACAAATGCCAAATATTTGCCGTTATTTAAAGCAACGGCATCTACTTGAATTGTAGTTGGTTCGGAATTTTTAACTTTACAAAGCAATCGAGTTGTTGATATTTCGTTTTGCTTCAATTGTTCAACGAAGCTATCCAATTCCGTATGGTTACTATCAGGAGTAATGTCGTACAACCCCATTTCAAGTAATTCTACTTGAGTATATTGAGTAATTGCAATTGCCATAACGTTAACATCGACAAAATGTAAACTGTTATCAAAGATAAATAAGCCATAGGGTGAATTATCAATATATGCCTTATACTTTTGTTCATTCTCGGAATGAGCCTTTTCGACATAACTTAATTGTGCAATATCGCTGATACTTATTCTGATTCCCAAATATTCATTTTTTTCGAATACTGGTTGCGAGCTTAGGGACACTTCGGTATATCCGCGAGTCTTGCTTTGGATTCTAAATTTCAAATCGCTTATAGCTTGTTTATCTAATGCTTTTACATAATATTCTTTTATTCGATTCAAATCATCAGGATGTATATAATCAAACAAATCAACAAAATGGGAAAAACCAAAATAATATTTATGAATTCCTAATATTTTAGATGAGTATGGGTTCGAATAAGTAATACTCCCATCAGGATCGCAGAATATCTCCCAATTATTAGCATAATCAGAGATGATCTTGAATTTTTTCTCGCTAACGGATAATGCTTGTTGATATTTAACAATTTCAGAAATATCAGAAAAATTCCCAAGGAATGAGCTAACCACACCTGCGTCCGATGTAAGAACTGTGGGGGCCACAAGCATTTGTTTGATTGTACCATTTGCAGTAATAACTTCGGCTTGGTATCTATGCGAACTAAATATATTATCCCCAGTTAAAGTCGATTCAATACGATTAGCAAAAGGAGTGGTAAAGTATTTCCTAAAATCAATTTCTTCCAAAGTTACGGAGTCATCGATTTCTAAATATTTCCGCATTTGCGGATTAAGATATAGAGTTTTTCGGTTTAAGCTAATTTGCCAAATACCGATTAAACTATTTTCCGATAGTATTTTGTATTTGGCTTTGCTTTCCCGCAGTTCTTCTTGTATTTTGATAAAATTAGTAACATCACTAAATATAGTGGCGAAGTAGAATTTTTTCGGTGAATAGGCATAAACTGAATAATGTTTATCTAATGCTTCTGAGTAATGCTCGAAATTAATTGGTACACCGGTTAATGCGACTTCACCATATTTTTGCACCCAAATATCTTCGGTAAGCGGTAACACAGTCTTAACTTTTTTCTTTAGTACTTCCTCAGATTTCAAACCGGTAGCTATTTCAAATGCCTTATTTATTTTCAAGAATACATAATCAATAGGTTTGCCGTCATTGTTTAAAATAATTTTATGATAAGCAAAAGCAGAACTCATCTCCATAAATAGCGAATTGTACTTTTCTTGTGACTTACTTAATTGAGCAATTTCTTCTTTTAGTTTAGTGTTCTCTTCATAAAATTTATTGTGTACTATAATAGTGTCGGTATCAGTCTTTTTAATCAAATCATGCGAGTCAATCTGAAGAATTGAAATTGAATACATCAATTGGCGGTTAATCTGTAATTTAAAGATGCTAATTTCTACATCAAAACAATTATGGTTTGTATCGACGCAAACCGCATATTTGAAATACTTTTCGCCGCGACTTAAATAATCAATTGAATTCTCTGGAATGCTTTTATACTCATCTGCGAATATATCCTGCACTTTTAATTTGTAAAATTCCGAGAAATTTAAACCAAACATCGTTAGTGATTTAAGATTCGCATTGAATATCCTCCATTTTTTATCGAAGGTGAACATCGCTGATTTTGCATTATTGATGGTATTGAAGTAATTCACCTTCAATTCGTTAATAGCTAAGTCTTTTGATTTGCTTTCGCTTACGTTTTGGAATGTCAGTAAAATCTTAAATGAGTTTGGGTCAATTATAATTACTTTGCGTTTTAAGTGCAAATATATCAAATTTGATTTATCGGCAATAGTCAAAGTTAACTCTGATTGCTCAATATTCGGAGAACTAATAAAAGACCGAAATTTATCTTCGATAATACTTGTAATTAAATTTCTGAATAATGTATAAGTCGTCCCTTGGAGGAATTCAGACAACAGTCCATGATAATTTTTCAACTCAAAGTGGGTGCTGGATACTACGTACTCACATACCAGCAAATCATTATTTATGTTCAAATAATTAGCAAAGTCGTCTAAATCATCATTTGTAATGTTTTTTTCGACATTATCGAACTCATCGAAAATATCGATTAACAGGGGAAACCTTACCATATTCATTTTTTATCGCCGCATAGCAATATTCTACTCTAATTTTATTACTTTATATACTCGTTCTAATAATTTTATCTTAACTGTTCCAAAATTAGTCTCCTATTCCAGTACTCACTTGAAGCCCAGTCCAGCCGAAATAGCATCCAAGCATATACTCCTCAAAATGTGGTTAATGATTAGACTCTTTCGAAGTGAGAAATGCCGTATATTGAATCGAATCACTCATGTTTAATAATTTTCAACAGTACAGCTGCCGTGCAACAGCTTTAAATTCGGGCGGCTGTCCTACTTAGTCGAACATATTAGTAGTAATGCTCGCTAATTATATGCAGTACATAACTCAGTATATTTGGGCATCCAGCAATTCTATTGCTAGAATTGCTGCTTTGCATACAGGACAGCCCCGAATGATTTTTACTATATTTATACAGATTCTTCTTGAGAAATTTCGCCCTCTAAATCGAACTTAGTAGCTTCAATCAGTGCTTCAGCTTTAGTAAGATTTTCGGCATTTACATAGACTTTTACTACAGCTTGCTCACCTAATATGAGCAATTTTGCTGAATCCAATTGAGATATTACGTGAACCTCTATGTCTGCACTTTCTAAATGTCCTTTGATTAATTCAGCTTCTAATTCTGAGCCTACCGTGCATAGTAGTTGCCATTTTTCGCTATTATAATCTTTCATCGCAATCTCCTTGTAATAATATCAATAAGTTTACTCCGAACGCAAGATATATATTTCCGACTTAATATCCAAGTATTATTTTATATATTTATAAATTTAGATAATATAGTTATATTCTTGCCAGAAACAGCAAAATAAATCCATTGCTTAGTGCGTTAATAAGACTACTGAAAATTTTCATTTTTTTTATAATCGTACAATCGGAATTATTATGAAATACAAATTTATACTTATCGGATTATTGCTTTTGCTTAGTTGCCAAACCCAACAGTCTAAGCCACTAATTGTAGTTACCAATAGACCATTAATGATGATAGTGCAAGAGATTATCGGCAATAAAGTGCAATTGGAATGCCTAACGCAATCCGGAGATTCTCCGCACACATATTCGCCAAAACCTTCTGATGCAGCAAAAGCAGCCAAAGCAGATGTATTCCTTTATACTGCGAAGACATTAGACGAATGGGCTATTAAAATGAACGCTAAAAACAAAATCGAAGTTTTCAGCCTATTACCCAAAAATCTTCAACTATCTTTCGACGAAGCTTGTTGCGAACATACTCACGGAGAAGTTGCAGAATCGCAACACGAACATTCAGAAGGCAATTATGATCCTCATTTTTGGTTAGATCCGCTAACTGTGAAGTCATTACTTCCGGCTCTGACAGATACATTATCGAAGCTATTCCCGGAATATTCGAAAACCTTCGCAAATAATTCTGAGCTATTTGCGAAAAGATTAGATTTGCTTAATAAGCAAGTAGGGCAAATACTCTCAGGCAAAGAAGGCAGAAGTTTGTTTACATTTCATCCTTCATTTCGATATTTCATCGCCCGTTATGGTTTAGCTTACGGAGGATCTATTGAAGTGTCGCCCGGCAAAGAACCTTCACCAAAATTCTTAGTTGAATTATCAGACAAAATTAAACAAACCGGCACACGAGCCATTTTCTCTGAACCTCAGCTATCAATTAGCTCTGCCAAAGCAGTAGCCGAAGCCACAGGTACTATACTATTTGAATTAGACCCATTGGGCGGAGTTACGGGCAGAACCAAATATTCCGATTTGATTATTTATAATGCGAAAATATTACAAAAAGCTTTGTAGATTTTTAATCAAACCTTCTGCTAAGCATTATACACATCTTCGGCAATACCGATAAATAGTGTCATTCCGGTGCATTGTCATTCCGGTGCAATGTCATTCCGGTTTATTGTCATTCCTGCAAACGAGTCTTCGAGTGCATGCAGGAATCTCTCTTAGGGTTCAACGTAGTTAATCTAAAACTGTTTTGAGACGGAATGAATTCAAAGGAAATAGTGTAATGGTAATACCAAGTTCCTCAGATTAGCTACGCTGAATCAGAAGATGGATTTCCTGCATCCATTAGAAGACTCAATCCGCAGGAATGACAAGTGGGTAACGATTTACAAGATGTGTGTAATGGTTGTTGCCAACAACTGATTATTCGAATCATTCGGCGATAATACCATAGAATAGTCGAATTATCATAAAGCATAAGATGAGTATTATCATGGTTAGCTAAATTTATCAAACCTTTATACTAAGCTAAATTACGCTAATATTATAAATAATTTGCTTTTCTCGGAAAATTTGCTTTACTTAGCGGTTACTAAATTGCATTAGTGCGATTTACTATATTCGTGCATCTATTTGAACGAATTATCAATTCACTGGGAAAAATAATACTATGAAATCAGAATTTAATTCGGAAGCTTTTGAAGCTAATAAATATTTAACTCGACCGGTAAACGAAGAATTGCCCAAGCAACAGGAAGAATTTCTAGAGCTATCCAAATCTTATTGGGGCATTCACAACAGTACTCAAGAATTTCTTAAAGAATTCAATCATCCATATTCAAATTATAAATTTCTCAGCGAACAAATCAAGAAAATCTCCTTAGATAATATTTGGCTTTATACTAAGTCCGATAAAAGTGAATTCGCTATCGGGATGATTAATTACTTTTTCCAAGATATATTCGACAAATCGAACGATTCTGATATTCGCGAGAGTTTACTGCATTCGTATTTGCAGTTATTTGATTTATTAGCCGAGGACTCAAGTACTAATTATTCTGCACTCATTGCAATGCTCGATACTATACTTTTCTGGTCTAATAATTCGAGCAATGATTTCGTGTTTGTTGAAAATTCTGGTAATATTAAGACTCATTTTAACGTAAATTATGATGATTTATCTCTTCAGCCGTCTGAAGAATTGAAAATAAAGATTAGAGATATTACCAAAAACTCTCTGATGATGAACTTGAAATTCTGGGCAGAGCATACGGATATTGAATATTGGTACGGGCAAAAACGACATTTATTTAGCAGCGATTATTCAGTTGAACTAAAGTCTATCTTCAAAGATGGTTATATAGAATTATTAGATAAGCTATCCGGAATGGACGAAAGAGATGAAATAATCAAGGAAATCCCTTCATTTAAAGAAATAGCTAATTATTTCCGTTTGCGTGCTAATATTTTCCAATCGCCAAGCGAACGCATATATTATCTATTCTATTTGTTATATTTACCGGGCATGAACCACCTAAAAGACCACTTGCTTTGGGATATTAATAAATTGATGAAAAATATTACTTCCGAAATGTCTTCGGAGCAAATATTGGAATTTTTCGACCAATCATTTAAGATATTCAATGAATTAAAAGCGAAACACCAAGGCACAATTTTAGATTGCATAACTACTTTGGGTAAAGTAATCGCGGAATCCGGAGATTTGGCTCTAATTCATGCTCTGGAAGCTAAGATTATAGATGTTGGATTTATAGTGCCGGGCGAAATATATCTGACCGAAGATTGGCAAATTCATCGCAATACTAATCACGTCAAGAATATTCGTTCGTGGATGGAATTAGTGGAATCAGCTCCAGTTAGTTATTCTAAATTATTGTCGGCATTGATTGTAAATTTGCGTTTGGGCGGAATTTTTATTTCAGATACCGATTTGTTTCAAAAAGATGTGTCGCACTTATTGAACTCTCCAATTGAACCAATTTATAAACAAGTAAAACAATTATGCCGAGCATTCCCGGTTTATTTTAATGAAATTGGTGCCGAAGGCGAGCTACGTGAGGTTTCTACAGTAATGGATGAGTTGTCTATGCGTAAAGACAGATTACTGCACTTTATGCGTAAGCAAGTCCATACAGAGAGCAATAATACACACATAGAATTATCTAAAAAGATTCTCAGATTCTGGCTCGACGGCGACAAATCTAAATTAGAAAAGCATATACCAGACGATGTGTTTGAATGTATAGATTTGGAACATCGTTGGTTCACCGGAGTGCATAATTTGATAAAACATTTGCACGATACGCTACAAGTAGAGCCGGAAAATTTGGTCGATGTGAAGGAAAAAATTATCGCTGAGGCTTTAGATAATTACGAAACGGATAATGAAATTGATAAAAAGCGTATAAAATTATTCCTACGGCTGCAAGTATTCTTAAAAGAAAAATATTCATTCTCTACTAAAAATATTATTTCCATTCTCAAGCGTTATA
>CAZIIZ010000101.1:0-7975 GCA_964539225.1 uncultured Hyphomicrobiales bacterium
CTGAAACAGAGATTATTTCAATAGTTTTTTAAGTTTGAGGTCGAATGTTTCAACTCTGACATTTTCAACGTGGTTATATGCACAAAGTAAACAATCTATATAATCAATATTCTTAGTAGAAAACAATTCCAACGATTTGATTATTATATCCTTGTTGCTAATGTGGATGTTTGCTTTATCAAGAAAATCAGCAATTGTCTGTTTTATAATTTCATTTTCAACGTGATATACTTTGGTGAGAACATAAACAATTTCTGCACAAACTCCTTCACAGATAAAAAGACTTGTTTCACTGTCAATTATTTGTCTGGCTTTTTCCGATAGATCAGCATGGTCGTCTAACAGATAACGCATGATAATATTTGTATCTAAATATACCATAATCAGTTATCTTTTATGTTTGACCAGGCTATTTCGGTCTCCTGTTCAATTAAATCAGGATTCGCATACTTTTTTAGACAACCGGATAAACTAATGGTTTTGTTTGACTTTACAGGCTCATTTGTTTTAAAAATGACAATGACATGAATTTCCTGATTTTGCCATTTAGCAATCAAAAAAGTATTAATATCTTCTACTGAGGTAGAGTTATCTTTTATGGTAAAGTTACGAACTTCAGACCAAGGGCTTTGTCCGGCTTCATTGATACCTAAAACTCTCCAATAGTATTTGGTTTTGAAAGTAGTCGATGTGAAATCTTTATTAGTTTTATAAACATTCGCATCATCTAACACTAAATCAGCAGTAGCAAAATTGGCAGTTGTAGATACTTGAACTTGATATAAATCACAAGTTTCTACTGAAGTCCAACGTAGTGGAACATATTTTTCTAAGTTAACTGAATCTTGAGTAGGGAATAACAACTTAGGACCAATTGTCGGGATAGAAGCAATTGTACGGAAAGTACGAATTTCTGACCATTTAGACACGCCGCTATCATTTACAGCAGCTACACGCCAGTAGTAAGATGTATAGTTAGTTAATCCTGAAAGTTTGTAAGAAGTAGTCAAGATATTCGATCTAGAAACGAAAGTAGAAGTAAATTCTTTATCTTTAGCAATCTCTAATGTATAAGAAATTGCTCTTGCTGATGGTTTCCAAATTAATGTAGTATCTAAAGCAATCTTAGTTTGTAAATCATTAGGATAAACTAATTCCGGAACATCTGCACCGCGAACGCTGGTAGAGAATTGGAAGAAAGCTGACCAATTGCTAGTGCTTACATTATTTTTAGCTCTTACGTGCCAGAAATATTTTGTAGAATAATTCAAATCCGGAACTCTTACTTTAGTACCGTTTATTTGATACAAAGAGAATGCAATATTTTGTTCTTTAAATGTAGAATCAGTTGCTACTTGAATATCGTAAAGGTTTGCATCCACCACAGATTTCCATTCTAATACTAAATCAGCATCTTGTTTAGTTGCTTTATTGATTGGAGTCAATAATACCGGAGCAGGTAATTTAGTGCGAATTTTATTAACTGGAGACCACATACCTAAGCAATTTGAAGAATTCAATACAGCAACTCTCCAATAGTATTCAGCATTGTATCTAGGTAAAGTAATAGCTATTGAATCAGTTCTAAGAGTATCTACTAATATTTTAGAAGTATCCATAAAATTCGAATTAGTAGCTAGTTGGAATATGTATTCTTCTGCAACATATTTACGTTCCCATTTAAATACTACTTTCAAATCTCCACCATCTGCATTGTTAAGAGGAGAAATTAGTACAGGAGAGCTATAAGTAGTTGTAAATTCTTTATAATTAGACCAATCGCCTTTGTTTTTTGTATCCGAAGCTTTAACTCTCCAATAATAGGTAGTCAAGCCTTGAGGAAGAGTTACAAGTGCAGTAGTATCAGAAACGCCATTCAATGCGATAGTAGTATCTTTTACTGTTGGTACTGTACTAATTGTGTCAGGGAAATTTGGATTGTTACTAATTTGTACATTATATGCACGAGCTGTAGAAATAGAATTCCAAGACAATCTAACTACTTTCGGTAAACAAGAAGCTGCATTCAAAGGCAAAAGCGTATTGACTGTCGCATATTTAGTAGTAAACTTACGAATTGCAGACCAATCAGAATTGCAACCGTTTTGGATAAGAGCATTTACTTGCCAATAGTAATTTGTGTTTAAGTCTAGATTACTTACTACATAACTTGTGTCTGCATAGTTTACTTGGTTAATAATTGAATTGCTCATATCGGCTGATTTTGATACTCTCAGACCATAAGATACGGGTGGAATTGGACTGATTTTGTTCCAAACTAATTTTACTGTACTATTTTCGACACCCAATTGGTTAATGGCAGGCGAAATAACAGTTGGAGCAGGATCAGTAGTAGTAAATCTATAGACTAAAGACCATTCAGAACCGCAATCTGTAGTTTGTTCTGTACGAATACGCCAGAAATAAGTGTGTATGTTCTTAGGTGCTTGCCATTGTAAGATATTAGCACTTGTTACTAAAGTGTCTTTCACAGTTGTTGCAAAATTTAAACTATCAGAAACCTGTAGTCTGAATTTTGTAGCTAGTGCTGGAGCAGTCCAAGTAAATAATACATTGCTTAACTCGCAGCTATTTAAGTCTAACGGAGCAAGGTTACTTGGAGCATCAAATTTTGTTCTGAAAGAATATACATAAGAAGTATCAAAATTCGTATTCTGATAACGTACAATTACTCTCCACCAATATTTGGTGTTAAATGCAGGAAGTACAACATCGGCAAAAGTATTAGAATTTGCGTCGTCATAGATTTTGGTAGCGAATTCAGCATCCGAAGCGATCTGAAGTCTGTAATCGGTAATCGCCTGTTCTTGTTGCCAAATGAATTTCTCTGCTTTTGGTACACAAGTTTCATTCGCACTTGGCTGAAGTAATATCGGTTTAAATGTTAATGCCATTGCACCGACAGATAATAAACAAAATATTGAACAATACATAAGAACGTTCAATATTGGATTTGAGAATTTTCGCATTTCTGCTCCTTAATTTATTGATGAATACTGTTTATCAATGTTAATAGAAATCATTTTATTCACAGGCGAATTACAAATTCAGCCTCTTATATAAGTTAATAAGGACTATTATCCATCATAATATCCTTAGAATGCAAAATTATAAAAGAAAAAACAAATAATAGCATTTTTTTAAAACATTTTGTAACTTTTTACTATTTATTCACAACTCTACAGCTGTTTTTTTGAAAATCTATTACTCGTAAGCCTTAAAATTAAAATAATAGTACCTTATACTCGTTAAAAGATTAAATCTGTAAATATTAATTCGTCATAATATATAATTTAGTCGCAACAAATAAAAAGGGTAATTATGAATAAGCAGTTTATTATACTTGTTATCAATATTTTACTTATACAGTTTATCAATGTTAAAGCTCAGGATAAAGGCACTATTATCGGCAAGGTAATCTCTGCTAATAACCAAAAAGTTTTACAAGGTATTACAGTGAGAGTAGAAGGAACTACGCTCGGAGCAATTACGAATAATGAAGGAAAATTCTCAATAAGCAATTTACCGATTGGAGAATATGCCGTGAAATTTTCATCCATAGGCTATGCTACTTATGTTAGACCTAATGTAATGGTGTCAAGCGTCAAACCGGCACAATTAGAAATAGAACTTACGGAAAAAGAAACTCAGCTCGGCACGGCGATAGTGCGTGGAAGTTATTTCCAAAAAAATGTCGATGCAATTTCGTCCTCACAAATTCTTAGTTCTGAAGAAATCAGAAGAACACCCGGAGCTCAAGAAGACGTTGTACGGGCTACGGCATTGTTACCGGGAGTAGCTGTTACTCAAGCCGGAAGAAATGATTTAATCGTTAGAGGCGGAGCTCCTTATGAAAACTTATTTATAGTAGATAATATCGAAGTTCCGAATATTAATCACTTCGGCACTCAGGGTTCAAGCGGCGGTCCATTGTCTATCGTCAATATTGATTTCGTTAAAAATGTGACATTTGCTGCCGGAGCTTTCGGTGCCAAATATGGAGACAAAACCTCGTCCATGACTAATATTCAATTACGAAACGGAAATGAAGATAAATTCGGTGGAAAAGTTGTACTATCCGCTACCGGATTCGGTGTTAATTTAGAAGGACCGATATATGACGGCAGCTCATTTTTGTTTTCTGCTCGTAGAAGTTACTTAGATTTCATATTCAAAGCCGCCGGATTTGGATTTATTCCTGAATATTGGGATTTCCAAGGAAAAGCAAATTTCAAAATTAATGACAACAATAATATTACCTTCCTTGCTATCGGTGCATTGGGTACTGTAAAGCTCAATAATGAGGATGCAGATAAACGTTACGATAATAGCCGAGTAGCAGTGCCGAATCAAGACCAATATTTTTCGGGAATTACTTGGAAAAGCATTATGGATCAAGGATATTTGACTGTAACCCTCGGAGAAACCTACACTAAATATTCAACTTTTCAGAACGATTCCACTAATCCACCTCAAAAGATATTTTACAACAATTCCACCGAAGCCGAAACCGGATTGAGGACGGATTTGGACTTGCAGTTATCGAAAAATTTAGAATTAACTGTAGGGAACCAATTGAAATGGGCAACTCGTTTAGAATATGATATATTAATTCCGGGAAGTATTCGCAAAGACAACTTCGGCGTAGAGCAACCGTACTCTGCGGATACAAATTTCCGAGCTTATAAAAATGCTACCTATGCTTCGCTTACTAATGATTTCGGAAAATTAAAATTAACTGCCGGAGCAAGAGCCGAATATTTTAATTTTATGCAAACGAAATGGTATTTTTCGCCTCGAGCCTCTGCACTATATCAGCTTAACGAAATTTCGGCTTTCACAGCAAGTATCGGCAGATATTTTCAATCGCCATCATACATTTGGCTAATTGGAGCGGTTAACCAAAATCTAAAGCCAATTCAATCAGACCAGTTTGTAATTGGTTATGATCATACTCCGATGGAAGACCTCAAAGTATCTTTAGAAGTATTTTACAAAACGTATAATAATTATCCTGCAAGAATTTACCGTCCGCAAGCTGTATTGGCTCCGTCCGGATTCGAGGATGTTAGTTCGGATATTCCATTCGGATTAGAACCAATCAGCAGCACCGGCACCGGTTTTGCTCGAGGTGCTGAACTGTTTATACAAAAAAAATTAAGCGAAATCCCGCTCTATGGACTTTTTAGTTTAACAGTTTCAGAATCGAAATTCAAATCTATTGATGGCATTGAACGTCCCGGTGCTTACGACACAAGATTTATTATGAACTTAGCTTTGGGCTATCGCATAGACGAGAATTGGGAATTGAGCAGTAAATTCAGAATGGCTACCGGACAGCCAACTTCGCCATTTTTGCCCACCGGACAAAAGGATTATTCCCAATATAATGAGGGCGACAGATTGCCCTTGTTTCACGCTTTAGATTTTAGAGTTGATAAACGATGGGCTTTCAATAATTTCTTTTTAGTTACCTATATAGATATTCAAAATATTTACGGTAAGCAAAACGTGCAGGGCTATCGTTGGGATTACCAAAATAATAAAATCGAAGCGAGCAAATCAATTGGCATTTTGCCAAGTATAGGAATTAGTTTTGAATTCTAAAAAGTAATAGAAAATAGTTTTGATATTTAACAGTCTGTTGAAAATGTATCAATTTTGATATTAGTATAACCTGTCAAAATTGATACACTTCCGACAGGTTATCAAATAATCAACTACTTCAACGATGCTTGAATAATTTTAATTTCATCACGCAATTCGCTTGCACGCTCGAAGTCTAAATCACGAGCAGCATTCTTCATCTGCACGGTTAACTCTTCTATTAATTGTCTTTGCTGATCTGGAGTCATATATTTAGCGATTGGTTCGGCAGCTTTTTTAACTTTCTTTAGTTGTCTTTCTTCGTAGCGGTGCATCTTGTCTGCGTGAATGTCTGCTACTGATGTAGAACTCATAATCTCTTCGAGCGATTTATAAACTGTTTTCGGATCAATATTATGCTCAAGATTATAAGCTGCTTGCAATTTTCTGCGACGATTGGTCTCATTTATCAAGGTCATCATCGAATTTGTGTGTTTATTGGCATACAAAATTACTTTACCTTCTGCATTACGAGCAGTTCTTCCAGCAGTTTGCAGCAATGAACGCTCACTACGCAGGAAGCCTTCTTTATCAGCATCTAATATCGCAACAAGCGAAACTTCCGGCAAATCCAAACCTTCGCGGAGTAAGTTTACGCCGATTAATACGTCGTATTCGCCTAATCGCAAATCTCTAATAATTTCAATTCGCTCTAAAGTTACTACGTCAGAGTGAATATAGGCAACTTTTACATTCAAATTCTTCAGATAATCCGTTAAATCTTCCGCCATACGCTTGGTCAAAGTAGTAACCAATACACGCTCATGCTTTGCAGCACGGATACGGATTTCGCTAAGTAAATCATCAATTTGATTATCCACGGGACGCACTTCCACTTCAGGATCTAATAGTCCTGTTGGTCTGATAACTTGCTCGACTACTACTCCTTGGCATTGCTCTAATTCATAAGGACCGGGCGTAGCACTTACGAACACAGCTTGATTGATTAAAGATTCTATTTCGTCGAATTTAAGCGGTCGATTCTCTAGAGCTGATGGCAATCGGAAGCCATGTTCTACTAAAGTTCCTTTGCGAATTCTGTCGCCGCTGTACATGGCTCTGAACTGAGGCACGGTTACGTGGCTCTCGTCCACTACCAATAAATAATCATCGGGGAAATAATCGAACAAACATTGCGGACGTTCGCCAGGCTGTCTGCCGGTCAAGTGCATAGAATAATTCTCAATGCCTGAGCAATATCCAAGCTCTTTCATCATTTCCAGATCATAAAATGTACGCTGCTCGAGGCGTTGAGCTTCAACTAATTTATCTTGCTTACGAAGCTCGATTAATTTATCGCTCAATTCATTCTTAATATCGCCCATCGCTTTGTGCAATTGAGTTTCGCTGGTAACGAATAATTTAGCCGGAAAAATCGTAGCAAAATCTAAATCTTTCATTTTTCTGCCATTTACAGCATTAATAATACTCAACTTTTCAATTTCGTCGTCGAACATTTCTATACGAATCGCTTCCTGATTTTCATAAGCCGGAATCACGTCGATTACGTCTCCACGCACTCTGAATGTACCGCGAGCGAATTCAAAATCATTACGAGTGTAGTATAAATCGGCTAATTTATAAAGTAGCTTTTTGCGTTCTATCTGCATTCCGGGTTTAATATAGAGCAAGCTGTCGATATAGTCCTGCTTATTACCAATTGAATATATACAACTTACTGAGGCAACGATAATAGTATCTCGTCTGCCTTCAATCAGGCTGCAAGTAGCCTTGTGGCGGAGTCGGTCGATTTCGTCATTTATCGCAAAATCTTTTTCTATATAAGTATCCGTGCCTGGCATATATGCTTCAGGTTGATAATAATCATAATAGGATACGAAATATTCTACGCAAATATTCTGGTAAAAGCCGTTGACTTCGCTATACAATTGAGCTGCTAAAGTTTTATTTGGCGAAATTACCAAGGTAGGCTTCTGCACATTTTCTATCAAATTTGAGATAGTAAAAGTCTTGCCCGAACCCGTGATACCGAGCAGAGTTTGGAATTTGTCGCCTCGCACGACGGCTTCAGTTAATTCTCGAATAGCGTTTGGTTGGTCGCCGGCAGGTTGATACGAAGAATTCAGCTCAAATTTATGCATTACTTATCCCGGAATTATTATTAATCAGTTCGTAGAGACGTTTAGATGAGTAATAAATTATTGAGAAGTTTTATTTAAGAAAATCCACTTTAATAGTCTTTACAATACGATAGAAGCGATTCCGTCAAAATTTACGAAATATATACGAACAAACAAAATGATAGTTCTAAATGAAACTAGAAGATGAATTGCTGGAAAAATATGTA
>CAZIIZ010000102.1:0-7914 GCA_964539225.1 uncultured Hyphomicrobiales bacterium
GAATTTCCGCAGTGGGTTAATTACGTATTCGGCGGTATGCCAAGTTATGCTTCATTGATGACTACCGGCGTTCGTTGGTGGGATTTCATTACTCAAATATTCCTTGGTATTACCAAAGCTGTTGGTAGTATTTTTGCGAGTGATGTAGCACGTGTATTATCTTTCTATTCATTTTATGCAATTGGTATGTATTTGCTGATGCGATCCAAGAAGCACGAGCGGTTTGTGTCGTTTATGACCGCATTCGCCGCAGTGTTCTCTACTTATGTAATATCGTGGGTAATGATTGGGCATAATACTAAGCCGATTGTATTGGCATTATTCCCATACGTGTTTTTGATGATGGAAAAATTGCGAACTCGATTCACTTTACTATTTTCAGTTCTCTTAGTTTTTGCGGTGCATTTAATGATCGAGGGCAACCACGTTCAAATGCTATTCTATTCCGCAATTGCAATTACTCTATATTTCTTATTTGAATTATTCAATAGTTTAGCGTCTAAGCAAGAATTAATAAAAGTATTGCGTACAGCGGCGATGGTATTGGTTGCCGGCGGTATCGCATTCTTGATGAGTAGCGATAGATATTTGACTACATTTGAATATACTCCGCATTCTACTCGTGGGTCTGCTCCGATTAAGCAAGCCACCGAGAAACACCTTGATAAACCATCACGTGATTATGCTTATTCGACGATGTGGTCGTTTAATCCGGGCGAAAGTATTACTTTCTTAGTGCCGGGATTCTTTGGTTCAAAGCCTTTGGAATATAATGGGCAAGAACAAGAGATTTATTTCGGAGCTAAAGAATCCGAAGATTCTCCGCCGTATATGGGCATTGGAATCCTCGCTCTATCAATGATTGGTTTTATACTTTATAGAAAAGACGCTTTCGTGCAGGCTTTAGCCGGAGTATCAATTGTGTCGTTAATAATGTCGTTTGGTAAAAATGCTCCTGGCTCTGATGCTTGGTATATAGTAATTGCTATGTTTGCTTCGATGGGAGCATTGAGCTATTACTTGAGTAAAGGGAAAGTTGCGAAACCGCTTTTCGGATTCTTGGCATTGATATTTGCTGTTTATTTGACCGGTTTAGTCGGATTGCATAAATTCGATATGTTCAAATTATACGATGCTATGTTCTGGAATTTGCCGATGTTCTACACATTCCGTGCTCCGAGTATGGCTTTAGCATTATTGCATTTTGCTGTGCCGATATTAGCCGGATATGGCTTGAGCGGTATTATCAAAATGCGTAAAGAAATGACTAAGAATGAAAAGATATTAGTTCTGTCAACAGTCGGAATATCTGTAGGATTTTTACTTGCCGGATTTATTTATTCATCAGGATTCCAAGAAACATTCTTGGGATATGTTAGAGTAAAATTAGCTTCAGCTTTGAGAGGTCAACCTCTACCAACAGAAATTGCAGATGGATTGTGGAACGGTATGACAAGCGATTGGTACTTCTCTGCATTTATTCTTATCATATTCGCGGCAACTACTTATTTATTCGTTCAGAGAAAATTGAATAAAGGTATCTATTTCACTATTCTATTGGTTGCGTTTGCTGCTGATTTGTGGAGAGTAGATGCTCGCCCGATGAAGCCAAGCGAAACAAAATTAGCCGATGAAGTATTCGCACCATATCAAGAATTCTATTCGCAAATCACTTCCGATAAATCTTTATTCCGTGTGGTCGATTTAGTAGCTCCTCATGCAAATATGCCTGCTTACTTCAGATTGCAATCTGTGGGCGGTTATCATGCGGCTAAACTTCGTGTTTATCAGGATTTGATGGATGTCGCTAACGTGGGCGGTTATGCCGGTTCTACTAGTCAACTTGTGAATCCTTTCCTTTGGAATTTGATGAATGTGAAATACGTTATAGATGCCGATAGAAGAAGTCAAAATCAACAACCGAAGATTTTCCCGAATACTACTGTTTTGCCTAGAGCTTTCTTCGTGAAGAATTATGCGGTAGCGAAACCATTGGAAATCTTATATCATTTGCGAGATGGCAACTTCAATCCGCAAGATACTGTATTCTTAGAAGCTGCGTTGGACACTCCAATCCAAGCTGCTGATTCTACAGCAAAAGTTGAGATAGTACAGTACAAAAACGAATCAATCACTTTGAAAGCTAAAGCTTCAGGCAATAATTTCCTATTCCTTAGCGAAATTTATTATAAGCCGAGCTGGAAAGCATTCATCGACGGCAAAGAAACTCCAATTATCAAATCGAATTTTGCCTTCCGTGGCTTAGTTGTTCCTGCTGGAGATCATACTATCGAGATGAAATATCGCTCAGAGAAATTCGAATCCGGCAAAACTTACAGTCTTGCTGCGAATATTCTTTGTATCGTTTTGGGTGGCGTTGGTGTTTTCTTTGAATTCAGAAAACGCAAAAACGAAGGCGAAGATAAAGCATAACTTATAGCTTTATTATTCTTATAACATCAAATCCCTCTTCATCATTCTCAATAGAGAATCAATGGAGAGGGATTTTTTTTGTCTGTTACCTTCGGCAGGTTTCTTTATCCTGCCGAAGGTTTTTAGCTTTAATAATTTTCAATCTTCTAAGTTATTAGAAAGTATAACCAACTCCCAATGTTACCGAGAATATATCGCAGTTATGTACTCCGTCTAAATTAGTCGGAACAATTACTGATGTATTATTTATAATAAAAGTTTCACTAGCTTTTTTAATATCTCGTTCTGTGCCGAATAAATATTCAGTACCGAAATCAATAGATATTTTACCGATTTTATAAGTAGCTCCTAAAGTTACGGCATTGTAAGTAACGTCCGGAAACAATAGATTATATGTTTCGTCCGGAGCCGGAGCAGGATCATTATATGCACCGCAACGAACTGCTAAATCCTCATTTACTTTGTATTCAGCACCGAAGCGTAGTTGAACGGCATCTTTCCAATGCAGTTTGAATTTATTCTGCTCAGTCGGAGATAGTGCTACTACCCATGCGGCATCTTTGAATTCTGTGTTAAATTCGTCGCAAGCTGAGGACCATTGAGAGTATTGAGCGTCGAGAGTCAATGTTAATCCTTAGAATGGGCGAACAGCTACGCCGCCAGCTATCCATAGAGGCCAATTTACATCGCGGTCGAATTCTGATTTCGTTGGCATATTAATTTTTGCGAACATAGTGTTAGTTGCATCGCCGGACATACTTACAGCCGTTTTAGTGCGTATAGAAGCTCCGATAGATAATTCTTTGATTGGAGTATATAAAGCTCCAAAAGTAACGCCATAGCCTAAGCCTGTGGATGATTCTTCGTATTGACCGGACACTGTAGAAGTTGCCGAAAGTTTCATAACAGCCGGACGACTCAAATCGAACATACCGTAATAAATATTCATCGCTAATCCGAAAGATAAATTGTCTAATAGTTTATAGGAAACGGCAGGGGAGAAGTTAATTACTCCGATTTTACTTTTCCAATTATATGCAGTACCGTTCGATAAAGGTAATAATTCCTTGCCTTCCCATTCAGCTCCAAGTCCAGCCGGAACGTAAACGCCGACTCCAATTTTTAAATCTTTCATCAGCATACAGTCCCAATAGCCCATAATACTCGGAGATATGTAGTGATTAGTTTTGGTTTTGGTATCAATATTCGCAGCCGAATTCTTATATGTAGCCATAGGCATTACGTCCAAAGCAGAAATCCCGACATAAGCACCCTTGATATTGGCTAATCCTGCTGGATTCCAATATAATGCCGTTGCATCGTCAGCTAAACCGACAAAAGCTCCGCCCATACCTAAGGCACGAGTGCCGATACTATTCAGACTTAATCCATTGGAATACGATTCACTACTGAGCAAGCCCATTCCTATTAAGATCATGGTAAGTAATTTTTTCATAAAATCCCCGTTATTATATTAAAAATATTTTCAAGATTACAGTATCTTCTAAATAAAAGAACGCTAAAATACTTGAAATATTTTTAAATACAAAGAAATAATGAATCGGATTCAATTATGAATATCAAAGATCTTGATTTGAATTGTTTTACAAATGAATCTAATTCATTACAAAGCAAAGGGATAATGAATTAGATTCAGAATTTGGAGTTTGGAAATTTATATAAAAAAATACCCAAACTTATTCAAATTATATCAATAAAATTTCGTAAGTTCGGGGGATTATACATAACACCGAGTGTTGTAGTAATTGCTTTATAATTCGAATTCGTACGTTAGGCTAAGCGATATAGCTTCTCGAATCGCTAATTGAGGTTCGTAATAATTTCTATAGATTGGGCATTCATAGAGCAAAGCTAAATTCAATCCACTTAAAGAATAACTAAGTTGGGGAGAAATATAAATAATCGACGATCCGGTGCGAGTAGTGAATCCGGGTTGAGAATCTTTTTCTCTTATGTCGTTACGGAATTGCAAAATAGCATTGCAATTTTTGAAAATTTGTTTTGAAGCAAAAAGTGAAGTTGAGTAAAAATTGCCGAATTGGTAATCTTGTTTGTCTTTAGCATTGATTTCTATTCGATTTATCAAAAATAAATTTAGCCCAATTGAAGGAATAGTATGCTTCAGAAATGATTGAAATACTGCTCCGTAAGCTCGAGTAGAAGTTTGCAAATCAATCGGAAGTACTGCACCGTTGCTTTGTTGATAATCAGTTTCTAAAGGCAACTTCACACCAGCTCCGACAGTCCATTGCAAATTAATGTCTTGGTCGTCAACAATATTATATTTTCCGGATAGCACGACGTTGTTCAATCCATTATTTTTCGTTGTAATATTTGTATCTTTGTTGTCGATTTTAATTTGAAATTCTTGTTGCTTGTTAACGAAGTAGCCAAATTCTGCTTCGATAGTCAAATTTTCAGTTAAACCGTAGCCGATGGTAAGTCCCAAGTAATTGAATTTACCTTCTTTAACTAATCCATAATTACTTAATTTAGAGTTGCGATTATAATAATTTTCCGAATAAGAATATTTATTAAATAAACTAATTCTTAAATTATCTTCCGGCACAGTACCGATATTCGTAGTGCCGGGAGTAGGACTTCCAAATGAACAGCATTGAGCCGAAGCTTGATAATTAATTCCTAAAAAAAACAATATAATTACGGATGCAATAATTTTCTTCATTATTTAATCCCAGCCGAATCAGAAGGGAAATATGAACTTAAAGATATTTGCTTCGAAGCATTGTTGCCATATTTGTCTGTAACTAAACAAGTAACAATGCTATTATCAGCATGACAAATCGAAAAATTAGCCTCAGCACCGTTAGCATAAATATTGCCTATTTTAGCATGCCATAGATAGGTTAACCCATCACCAACCACTACAGCGGTTAGTTTAACGGATTCATTCACGCTAAGTCTTGTCTTATCAGACTTCAATTCCTTAAATTCGAATTTATATTCAGCCGGAGCTGGAGTCGGAGCTACTGTATTGTCTGAGCAGGAACATAACATAAATATTCCTACTATTATGTACAAAATTGATTTCATTATGCCACCAAAAATTTATGAATAAATAAAAAATTATATTACAATATTGTACAAAAATAAACAAATATTCAATCTTGTCAAAGCAAAATATCTCATAGTACAATTCAGTTATTAATTTATCCTGAATTATCTAGCTTTAGATTTCGTAAGAAATTATATCAAAAAATAGTTATACACAAAAACCGGTTCTTTGATTATTTTGTTTCTTGAAATTTGGATTAAATCCGTTAGAACCAATTTCGTAATTTCTTCGTCTTTGGTGAATATTATATTGTTTTTCTCGTCGAATACATCCTGAGCGAACACATAACCAACTTTGATTTCGCGAACCGATAGCATTAGAATATTATCATCGTATGGATGGTTCATTTGTACGTCTTGTTCGTATATATCTCTAATCAGAGTATTGATTATTGAACGGTCGTATAGAGCTTGGTTTTTGCGGATTACATCCATTGCTTCCGATTCTGATTTACCGGATTGAATTAAATCGTCGAAATCTGAAGCTAATCTAAGTAGTACAGAAATATTATATGACTCATTATGGATTAATTGATTCGAGGCTTTTAGATGGTCCAAAATACCTTGAGCTATATTCCCGAATATTGGAATTCCGGCGATTAAATCATAAGTTTTGTGCGGATGTAAGCGGAATGTACTTAATTCCTGCTGAGTGAGTTTGTCGTTTTTAGATATTTTTTCTAATAGTACTGGCGGCAAATCGATACAGCCTAATTGAGAAAATAAGCAAGCTATCTCAATCTCCCAAATATTTTTTATGTCTAAATGTTTCAATAATCGTTTAGTATAATTTCGAATTCTGTACGCTTTACTGAAAATTTCCGGGTTCGATTTCATTAATATTTTAATCAACGCATTGATAGTACCGAATAAAGTTTGGTCTAATAATACTTGATTCTTTTTATTGCTTTCTTCTAATTCAGCAGTACGTAATTTAATTTTATCTTCTAATAGGGCATTGATGTCGTTAAGTTTGAGCATAGCTTTAGTAAGCTGAATTTGATTATAATAGCTTTTGAAGGCTTCCGTAATTGTTAAATCTAAATCTTCGGCATGCCATGGCTTCGGGATAAAGCGATATAAATTAGCTAAATTAACGGCATTGCCTAAGCCGGAAGTAGTTACTTGCCCGGTCAATAAGATTTTTTTAGTGTTTGGCAATAAGCTGTGCACCTTACTTAGAAATTCGTCGCCTTTCATTTCAGGCATCTGCCAGTCGGAAATTACTATAGGAATATCAATGTTTTTTGCGATGCAATCCTCGACAATTTCCAAAGCTTCCGCTCCACTTTCGGCAATTTCTACAATTAGCAGTTCTTTAAAAGCATTCTTTATCTCAGATTTAAGGCTATCGACGATAATTTTCTCATCATCGACACAAATAATTATTGGCTTGCTCATATTTATTGCCCTATCTAAATTTCATAATAAACTGCGTAATTAACTAACGAATTGCAAAGATATAAATTATATCGTTATTATACAATACTATGAGCAAAATCTCTAAAGTAATTTTCCTTTGATTTTAGTCCATTTGTTTTTATTATTAGCGTTCATTTTATACGGATGGTATAAACTAGTCAAAAAATTGTTTAATAATTTTCTCTATTTCCTTTGCCCAAATCGCATATCCAGTGGCATTCAAATGCAGTCCGTCGTAGGTCATATCATTTCTAAGGAAACCCTTCTCGGATATTTGCGAATTAATATCAATTATCTCGATTTTGTTTTCACGACAATAATTAGTTAAAAGGGTATTTAATCGTTCTACTTGTTTATTGACCATAACTGCATTTTCCCTATTAGCTGCCACTGGAAATGTTGAGGTAAAGATTGGAATAATATTATGTTGCCGCAGAGTATCGACTACTTGCGACAAATTACGCATAACTTCATTAACCGTAAATTTAGAATAAAAATCATTAATACCGCCCTCGACGAAGCAAACTTTCGGATGCAAATTCAAGACATATTCCATCCTATGCAAATATCCGGAGGTTAAGTCTGAAATTATCCCACGATTTGCGACTTTCGCTCTGCCCAATATTTCGCTCCAGTTAGCATTGAATGAGTGCGAATCGCCGAGTATAACGATGTCGGCTGATGTGGTTTTATACAATTTTAACATCTCCATTTGTACTACATAATTTGTGTTTCTGCTATACATGTCATTTCGTTCTTTTACCGTATTAGTTTCGACAATTGGTTGGTGCTGCGATTCAAAATACCAAACAAGAGAAATTCCTATCACAAATAGCAGAATAGATATGGTAATTATCAAGCGATATTTTTTCATTTATTATTTTCCTACATGCTTCATAGCATTGTATATTATTCAGAACATATTTTTTTAATATTTTCAATTTGCAAATCATTATTTTAAGC
>CAZIIZ010000103.1:0-7880 GCA_964539225.1 uncultured Hyphomicrobiales bacterium
GTCGAATTTCTACCAATTGAGCGTCAAGTAAAGTTAGCCGAAGAGACTATGGAGATTTATTCTCCTTTCGCTTCTCGCTTCGGTCTCGGCAATTTTAAGTGGGAGCTCGAGGATATTTCATTCAAGATACTTAATCCCGAAGAATATAGCAAAATTTCTTCCGCTTTGCAGTTTACTCGCGAAGAACGCAAGGAATATATCGTCGGCTTTATCGAACCAATTCGCGAACGATTGAATAGCAATGAAATTCTTAAATCCCAAAAAACAAATTTAGATATATTCGGAAGAGCAAAGCATATCTATTCTATATTTAATAAAATAATTATTCGTGCTAAACCGATGGAAGAGCTGTTCGATTTGTTTGCAGTACGAATAGTGCTTGATACGGATCAAGTTTCTAACTGCTATATTGTGCTGGGCGTTCTGTCCGAGATATATTTGCCCGTTGAGGACACCTTCAAGGATTATATTGCTGAGCCAAAAAAGAACGGATATAAATCTATTCACCTCGCCGTGTATGGTATGGACCATAAACCCGTAGAAGTACAGATTAGAACTCGCGAAATGGACGACTTCGCTGAATCCGGATTCGCCGCTCATTTCAAATACAAGCCCGGAAAGGTCAACAGCGAGTCGATTTTGGAGAAAGAGAATTTCGAAGAGTGGGTTGATATGGTGCGAGGTGCTTTTGAGAATCATAATAACAAGGCTTATTCTCGCAAAATTCAAACTATTAAGACAAATCATTTGCTTGACGATATTACCGTGTTCACTCATACCAATGAATGCAAAACCTTGCCTATTAATTCCACTCCTTTAGACTTCGCATATTCTATTCATACTGATATAGGGAATACTTGCATCGGTGCGAAGGTCAATGGCAAGGTCGTTCCGCTTACTTATAAGATTAAAAATGGCGACAGAATTGAGATATTGAACTCTAATAAGCAGAAGCCCGTTAAAGAGTGGTTGAAAATTGCAGTTTCGCAGAAAGCAAAGAACGGAATTCTTCAATATTTCAAACTCGAAAGAACTCAATATCTAAGTTCCGGTATCGAAATCTGGGAAAATATTCAAAAAGATTACGCAATCAATCTTTCTACTGAAGATTTTAATTCTTTAGTCCGAAAATTGAAGTACGATAATGCCGAAGAATTCTACGTTTCGCTCGGCAAGCAAGATATAGATTTGGACTATATTCATAATCATTTCTATCATAAAATGAAAGACGAACTCCGCAAACCCGAAGTGGCGAACGATGAGTTCAATGATAATATAACAGAATTAGATATGAATAAAGCCAATCTGAATATGCCCGTGATTTATTCCGAATGTTGCTATCCTGTGCCTGGCGACAGAATTGTCGGCGAAGTAATCGACGGAAACGAGATTCAAATCCACCGCCGTTCCTGCAAGCATATCTCTTTTAAGCTCAATCCGCCGCAGGAGAACATCATCGGGCTAAAATGGAACTGGCTAAAGAAGGACGATTATACCGTTCGCATCAAAATCATCGCTAATTTGAACGAAAATGTACTCTCGGACATCACCACTCTGATACTATCATACGATAATATTCCAATCCGGGGCGTAAACTTCGATAACGACGACGAAAGATTCGAAGGATATGTTACAATTACTGTGAAATCCGGCGAGCAGCTGACTGACTTGATTGATTCAATGGCGAAAATTGCCGGAATAGAATTAGTTGAGCGTGTCGGCAGTTAATAATTTATAATATTCCTTAGTGGGAGCAAAGACTCTCGCCTAAGGAATATTATAAATAATTTAACCTATCCCCAAAATTGCTTATACCAAAGATTAAGATTGAGCATAGCATAAATCATTGACCCGGCATTTATTTTCTCGTTTTTATGTTTTTCTAGTATTGACTTCATATAATCTTTATTGATGATGCCTAATTTGGAGAATTCGGAATTTAATATGTTTTCGCTTGCGTACGAATACCATTGATTGCGTAACCATTCGTTCATTGGGGCGGCGAATCCTTGCTTTTTGCGATATATTATATTGTTAGGCAGAATTGGTTCGACAGCTTTTTTAAGTAAATACTTAGTCGTCTTGCCGTCCGGCACTTTCATCTTCTGCGGAATAGACATGGAGAATTCGACGATTCGATGATCCAAGAATGGCACGCGTGCCTCGATACTATGAGCCATTCCGATTTTATCGACACGCATTAAAAGCGTTTCGGAGAGCCGATGCGACAATTCCAAGAAAAGCATTTCCTGCAAATCATCAGAGTTCTTATGCAATTTAGCAGAATCCGCATACATTTTACTAACGAATTTATAAGGTTCTTGCGATAAATGCTTAAAATTAGGATTAAAGAGCTTATTCTGATGAGTTGGGGAATAAATAGACTGACCGCTCCAGTAGAATTTTTCGTTTTCCACGCCACGGCGGATGAAGTCGGAGGCTAATTCTAAATTTTTAGCATTCAGTATCGGCGATGCTCCGGCATGAATCAGCTTTTTAATGAAATGCGGCATTCCGGCGAACATTTTGTATTGACCTGTCTGAAATTTTAAGTCGCGCATCATCCACTTATAGCCGCAAAATTGTTCATCGCTGCCTTCGCCGACCTGTACGACGACAGTTCCGGAATCACGGGTCAGCTTACTGAGATAATAGAGCGGAATGCAGACTGGATCGGCATTGGGTTCGTCCTCATAGAAAGGCAATTTCTCTAAAATATCAAAGCCGTCTTTTTGATCAATTAGAATTTCGTGATGATTTGTTTTGTACAAATCGGCAATTTGCTTGGCATATTGCATTTCATTATACTTTTCTAATTCCTTAAATCCGACTGTAAACGTATCCACGGGACGATTCATTAATTCGGACATAAGAGCCACATTTAAGCTGGAGTCAATTCCACCACTTAGGAACACACCGAAAGGCACATCGCTCATCATACGGTCTTTAACAGAGCGACGGAGCAATACTATTAGCTCTTCGAAGATTTCCTCTTGAGTCATAGTGAATTTTTCGTTGCATTTATTGTAAGGCGACCAATAACGCTTGATTTGCAGACCGTCTCGTTCGGATAATTTAATGCAATGACCGGCAGGGAGCTTGTAAATATCTTTAAACATAGTAGCTTGATTGCTTGACATACCGAAATTTAGATAATTCGGCACTTCGTTGATATTCATTTCCTTCGGTACGGAAGGATGTTCGAGAATTGATTTGATTTCGCTACCGAACACGAACAATCCTTCCTTATAATAATAATAAAAAGGCTTAATTCCGATTCTGTCGCGAGCGGCGAATAGTTCTTTTTTATCAGCATCCCACAATGCGAATCCCCACATTCCGTGTAGCTTTTGGAGAATTTCCTCACCGTAAGCAAAATAGCCGTTCATAATGGTCTCAGTATCAGCCTGCGAACGGTATTTGTAGCCTCGTTTAATTAAGTCTTCTCTGATTTCTTCGTGATTGTAAATTTCGCCATTGAATACTATCGTAGCATTATTATTCATCGACGGCATCGGCTGATTGCCAAGCGGGGTCAAATCAATAATTGCTAATCGGCGAAAGCTAAGACCGCATTTTCTGTCGTCCGATAGCCATTGTCCGTCTGCATCAGGTCCGCGATGAACAATAATATCGCTCATTTTCTTAAGTATTCTTTGATTATTTCGCTCTTCGCTACCTCTGAAATCTATTATTCCTGCTATTCCGCACATAAATCAATAATCTCGCTTTCTATGTTTTTTACTTATTTTCAGAATTTTGTATATAATTGCCTTTTGGGCTAAAATAAAGTCTTAGATAACTGCATCCGCTCGAAGACTCACTTCGCAGGAATGACAAAACAAAATCTATCTAACTATTGCAAACTTCTTCAATTCGGAAGCATTGCCGTTGAAATCTTCTACTTTAAATAAATAAACTCCTGCATTTAATTTTGTGCCTTTGCTATCGCATAAATTCCATTCCACTCCGCCGTTAGCATCGCTTTCAGTCAAAGTATTGAGCAATTCGCCCTCTAAGGTGTATATCATGACTTTAGCTCTGCTTGGTAAATTTGCAAAAACAGGCAATTGGTTGTCAATTGAGCGAACAGGATTCGGATATATGTATGCTGTATTTGGAGTATCGGCAAATAATACTAATGATAAAGTATTGCCGATGCCATCGGTAATTATCATATCGCCTTTAGTGTTTTTTACATTTTTAACGGTAATTGAATATTCTTTTCCTAAAGCTCCGATACCATCATTTTTCGCAAAATATATTTTAACAGTAGAATCGGTGGCAGGCATCCGCTCAATTTTTATTATCTCACCGATAGGCGATAAATTATAATTTGCAATATCTAAAGCCATATCGCTAATAGGTTCAGAGAATTTCAATTTCACAGACATTTCGTCCAAAGAAAGTAAATTTAAACTCTTAAGATATAATTCTTTTTGGGGAATTACCTTTGTAACTGAGAATTGCAAAGTCTTCTGCTTGCTTGGATTCGTATAGTAATCAAAGAAACTCGCTACGTTCAGTTGATAATTACCAACTGGCAATTCATCAGCGAAATATAGAATAAAGGAATTCTCGCTGCTATAATCAACAGAATTTGGAGTAAATACTTCGTCGTTAGCATTAGTCAATTTGAAGTAATCGGTTTCCGCCTTGTAGGCTACCAATCCATTGAATTTTACAGTTAAATTATGACCAATATATTTGGCAGCAATGGGTTCAATTGCTTCTTTAGCATAGAAGAAGAATTGTTTTGTAGGAAACGACACTTTATCATTATCATATTTAGATTTTAGATAAATCACACCCGGATTCTCAATAATATTTGTTAATGTATAGAAGTTCTCGTTTGTCTCAGCCAGCATTTTGTCCGAGAAAGTTCCGGATATGGATGCTTGCCAAATTTGTGTAGCGATAGAATTTGCGGGCTTAACCCATTTAATATTATAATTTTTAGCATCAGTAGCCCAACCCCACACTTGCGATGGAGGAATAAATGCTTCTGATTCAGGAACATATTCAATAGTTTTGCTAGTATCAAATGCAGAATAGACAATTTCATTAATTCCATTGCCGTCGAAATCATAAATCATCGCTGAGTTAGCAAAAGCATCATTACGAGTAGCGAAAGGCATCAATTTATTATTATCATATTTAAAAATATACAAATTTGGATAGAGAGACAGAATTAATTCATCGCCAACTTTGCCATCCACATTTCCTGCGATAATTCCATTTTTAAAGAATCCATAGCCGGAATCGCCAGTGCGAGGACCTAAGAATTCTAAGCTCAATTGCTTTTGCTCTTGATAAGTATTGGCTGAAGTAGATTTGTAAACTTTCGCTTTCCAAATTTTTGTTTTTTGTTCGGATAATGCCGAATTGGAAGATTCGGGAGTTTGATATAAATCAGCGACAGTAATGAAAATAATTTCCGGCACTCCATCGCCGTCCAAATCAGCTTTTTCTAAGAAATGCACATCCGAATAATATTCAGTTAAATCAGTAAATTCGGCTTTAAAAGAATTATTCTCAAATTCTGAGATGATAACGTTGCCTTTTTTATTAGAATGAACAATCTCAATTTTCCCATCATTATCGAAATCGCCAATAACGAGTCCGGGAGCTGAGCTTAAATCAGTAGGAGTTGACAGTTTGGTCGAAGCTATAGTATTATAATTTCCATTTTGCTCTTTTACTACATCGAAGTAATAATCATTGTGGCACAATATCTCATCTTTGCCATCTTTATCAATATCATATAGAGCTAAAGCTGTACGGAAACTTTCGTCTCGGTAAATAATATTCTTTAAATATTTCCCACTACTGACTTCCAAAATACGATTATCTTTAAATCTTTTGGCTAATATGTCTTTATTATTATTCCCGTTGATATTACCAAATCCTACCGGTAAATACAGAGAATCGGAATTCTCGATTTTAGTAAATTTATTATTATCAAATCTATAAATCTGAGTGCCGTGCCAATTGCCCCAATCATAATCGCAAAGCATAATTTCTTGTTTATTATCGTTATCTAAGTCCGCAACCTTATTTATCATATATCCAGCAGGAAGACCTTGATAATTTTTATCCGCAAAACTTGCTTTTGCAAATGAAGTAATCTCGGCGGTTAAATCTTTCTCAATTATTACGTTTTCGCCATTGCGGCGAGAACTTATTATTTTGATTTTATAATTTGCTTTATCTATTAGATTGTCTAAAGTAATGGTGTGGTATCGGCAATAATTATCTTCATCGTTGATTGTCTGAGAAAGTTCGCTATCTATTGAGACTTGTACTTTCGCATAAGAATTCATATTGGATTTGAAGCCAACTATATATTTTTGATTCTGTTCGTAATATATTTGCGAAATACTAACCGAGTCAATAGTCAAATTTTCTTGTTTATTAAAAATTTCAATCAAGATTGGCTTTTCGATAGTCTTGCCATTTTTTTGTTTTAAAGTGAGCGTAATTCGCATTTGTCCATTTATTGACTCAAGCGGCTTTCCAGCATTATCAACCAATAAAGTACGACCTATATTTTTAAATATAGCTAAAGTATCATTTAATTTTTGTTCCGTTGAAGTAATGGTGGAGTAAGTAGTATCTGCTTCGGATTCAGCTAATTGATTCTCTAAGCGAACGGAATATGAATCAAATAGGGGAGAAGTTACTGTGCCGATTACAACGATGTCGTTATCCTCTCCAACTTTATATACTTGAAATTCTGACGGTTCACTTATTGATAATTCGGTTGGATTAGGATATTGCAATGCTGAATACACATTGAGCAGTCCGGCTCCTTCTTCATTATTTCGGCTAAGTGTCTTTAGTGGAGTCGCAGTTGCTTCCAAAATAGAGCGAACTTGTTTAGGATTAAGTTTTGGATTCTTTTCTAATAACATTGCTACGGCAGCTGTTACAAACGGAGTCGAAAGAGAAGTGCCAGATGCTTCGCCATAAGTATTATTGGGTTTCGTAGTCATTATTCCTGATCCGGGAGCTAATAGAGATAGATTGTGTCCGTAATTGCTTAGATATAATCTTTTGTTTTCTGAAGTACTTGCTCCGACTGAAATCACGTTCTCCAAATCTGAAGGATAATGAGGGCTGTCCCAACCGTTATTACCGGAAGAAGCCACTACGACTACTCCCATATCAGTAGCATATCTGATAGCTGCATCATTAAGGCGGGAATAGTTTTTATCGCCGAAACTGCAATTAATTACTTTTGCTCCATTTTCTACTAAATATATAATTGCTTTCGATATATCATCCGATTCGGCATTGCCGCTGGCATCGAAGGCACGGGCTGTCATTATTTTAGCATCGAAAGCGAGACCGCTTATGCCAATTCCATTATTAGCTTTAGCAGCAATTACTCCGGAAACGATTGTACCATGGCTATGCTCATCGACCGGAATTGGATCGTGAAACTTAGTATCGCCGGTATTACCTAAATCCTGATCTACGAAATCATATCCAATAATATCATCCGTTATTCCATTGCCGTCATTATCGATACCGTCGAAATCGCCATAAATACCATTTCTAGAAATTTTACTCGACCAAGGCTCGAAAGTGCCGTTGCCATTAATATCTTCTTTGGGATTAACCCACAATTTATCTTTTAAATCAGGATGCTCGAAATCAATTCCAGTATCGACTACGCCGATAATTATCCCTTTTCCTGTTGCAAGTTTCCACCCTTTAAAGGCATTTACGGCTGATAAACCCCACTGATTTCCTAATTTAGGATCATTGGGGCGGTATTCGTCTTGCTCAATTTTATAGGTATAATTTGGCTCGATGAACTCGGCAGATTGCTTGAGTAGTTCTAATTCAGCTTGGTTCAATTGAGAAATATCATC
>CAZIIZ010000104.1:0-7759 GCA_964539225.1 uncultured Hyphomicrobiales bacterium
TAGTAGCCGAAGGCACGCCCGAAGATGTTTGCAAAGTGAAGCGTAGCCTCACCGCAAAATATCTTAAAGAAGTATTAGCCAAAGATAAAAAGATTAAGAAGGCGAAAGAATGATAAAAGAATTGCTAAAAAGTTCTCTCTCATCAATGAAAGATACCAAATGCTGGTCACTTATCGGACCAAGTATGGGTTCGATAGTTAGTTTTGGGTTCGGTAATAAGATTTTAAGAGATAAACCACTTAAAAACGAACTGCTTAATGACGAAAATAGACGATATAAATCTGAATTCGATTTATTAATCTATTGTGCTTGGAATATTGAAAGCAATTTTGAAGTAATTGTTAGCTCAGAAGACAACTATGACGACATAAAGGAGAAAGTGAGTATTATTCAAAATCAAAATTTGGTTGATTTTTGTATAGAAGAACCAGCATTTGATTTGAAAATATTCTTTGAGAATAATTTAATACTGAATCTTTTTTGTACCAATACAAATCCCGATGAAATTGCAACAAATTATGATTTTTATATTCCCAATGGCTGTATTACAGTAGGATGTAATGGAATATTGAGTTTTGAAGAGCAAAATAATTAGCATAAAAAGTACCAAAATCAGAAACAATTGAAGATTTACAAAAGGTACAAAACATTTTAAACTAATTTCATTTATAGAAAGTATTATATGAGAAATGAAGATATTATAGAATGGCTATCCAATTGGTATTTATCTAATTGTAATGGCGATTGGGAACATAGTTATGGAATAACGATTGAAACACTAGATAATCCAGGATTTAGCGTAGAGATTGATTTATCTGAAACACCGTTTTCCGAATTAGTATATGAGTACACAATAATAGAAAATTCTGAAACAGATTGGTTGTCCTATAAAATTGAAAATTCTGTATATTACGGTTGCGGAGACCCTTTAAAACTAAAGGATATAATTCATAAGTTTAAAAATATAATTGAAAAAAATCAAGCCAAATAATATTATTTTTCGGAACAGTATAGAAGTTGAATTTAAGTAATAAAACTAAGTTGCATAGCTTAACGCACGACAACGAGAAATAAAATAAATATTATCTAAAAACTTCTATGTTTTTATTTAGGGTTATGATATGATTGATGTAGCAGTTAGTATAAAAGAACGAGTATCGAACGTCGTTTCGGAGTTGCCCGAAAGCTGTACTTATGACGATATTATTTATCGGCTATATATAATGCAGAAATTTGATGCCGGATTAGCAGATTTGAACGAGGGAAAGATTTTAACCGAAGAACAAATTGCTTTGGAGCATCAGCGATGGCTCGAATAGTATGGTAGGAAGTCGCAAATAAAAATTTGAAAAGCATATCTAATTATGTTATGTAATTTTCAGACGTTATATTTAACCAAAATTTCTACATTGCCTTATTCCACATAGCTAAAATACATAGAATCTACCATTCACTTTCCAATAAATAAAATAATTATACTTCTATAGTGAAAATTATCAACAATGAGGTCGAAGATGGAATTAGTATTAGAAACAGTAAAAAGTCGGGCTTTAGAAGCAATTTCAGATTTGCCAGATTCCGCTACTTATGATGATATTTTCTATAAACTATACGTTATGCAGAAAATTGAAGCCGGACGACAAGATATTAGTAATTCTGAATATTATAGTCATCAAGAAGTCGGTACGGAATTATCAAGATGGTTAGATTAATTTGGTCAAAAACTGCTCTCAACGATTTGAAAAGCATATCTAATTCTGTAATTTTCAGACGTTATATTTAGAAAAATTTTCTGAATTAGCTCATATATACGACGACCGTGAGATGGATATTATTTGCTAACCGTAACTGAATTTTGAGTTTTGAAGAATATCAAAGGAGTAGAATATGTTTGATTATGGCGATAATATCAGAATAATAATAAATGCACCGGAAAGATTTAAGCCTGGCGAATTTGGTTCAATTGTTGGCATTGTGGGCATTGAAAATGAATATTTATCAGAAAAATACGATATAAAAATTGGGATTAAATGTTATTATATCGAATTTATAGCTGGTTCTGATTTATTAGTTCCTGAAGAATATTTAGAATTTGATATTGAAGATTGATAGTGTTGAGAATTTTTCTTAAATTGAATAAATAAAATTTAGACTTTCCGGAAATGAAATGAAACGAATCATTGTTATTATTACATATTTCATATTTTTACTAACTTACAAGACTCATTTGCTTGCTTGTGATTATGTCGATAAGACAACGATATTATCTTTAGCTAACAATCATTTTAAGTCGATTGATTTATCAGGACTTAAAAATAATATTGATTCAAGGAAAGCAGCTAATATTAGGAATATTGATTCAGTCCATTATAACTTTTTTGTTGATAGTACGACGATTATATTCAGTAACCATAACAAGATAGAATTTTTCGTTGCCTCACTTTTCGAAAGAATTATTTATATTGACTCGTCAAATTCCGACATCTTGACAAATACTTCCGATGAAAGATGCCACTATGCAGTTGATAGCAAATGCAATCTGTACGATTTAACATATAACGGCGACTATAAAAAAAGTATGGATTACACTAAATTAGCGTGGTCTTGTATAGATAGTTTACGAACAAATGAAGATGTTCTTTCTTTTGCAAGAATGATTTTATTTCTAAATCAAATCTACGAATCATCCGTGAAAATTTATTATCCGGTGAATACTTATAAAGATTTACCGAACTCATACAAGCCCGAAATTAGCAAAAATAATGAAATTTATTATGTTAAGTTATTTGTCTATTTTCAAGTCATTAATAAGTACGTGGAATACAATTTCGTCATCAGACCTGATAAATCATTTAAATTAGAAAAACGGAACTTATAGAGAAACCTGCCTGAGGCATTTATATGAAAAAATATAATTTAATATGTGCTATTCTGACTCTATGTATATCTGTATCGTTAATCGCTAAAGATGCAGATAGTATTTCAATATTTATGTCTAAAGTAGAATATAATTCCGGCGATAATTCTACCATTACCGTAATTAACCAAAGTAAAAATAAAATAGTATATTTCATTTCTGTAGAAAAAGAAATAGTAGATTCAATCTCGGGATTGAATAGCTGGAAAACCGTTATTTACAACATAGACACTGATAATAAATTAATATATTTTGTTGATAGGCTGAGTAGCTCAAATATTTCTTTAAATGATAAACGTAAAAATTCGGAAGCTCAATATGTGAGCTTTAGCAATGTATTCCCTATGCCAATATTAAAATCTAAATCCAAAAGGAAGCATAAATTTAAGATGATTATGACAGAAGGAAAATACAGATTCGTACTCAATCTAAATGATAAGAATGAAGATTCACGCCCTATATACTCAAAAGAGTTTATTGTTCTTGAAAAGTAGCTTAATGATACTAATTTATTACTATAATGATAAGCACAGCAGTTGAATTTTAGTAAAAAAAGCAAGCCACACAATTCAATTCTCTTTATCGAAAATCGGTAATGTTGCAGACAATTTTAAGGATTATGCACATCTTTGGATACTCTCACGAATACTGTCATTTATTGAATCTATGGAAATAATAGAAAGCAAGCTACCTACTTCAGTGATTTAACAATTTCATTGGCAGCGGTTTCGGCTGCTCCGGCTGCTCCGAGTTCGGATTTGATTTTAGCAAATGCTGATTGAATATCTGCATATCTATTTCTATCTCGAACAATGTCAATTATATCTTTCGCTATTAATTCCGGTTTCGCATCTTGCTGGATAAACTCCTTCACAATAAATTGTTTGGACAGGATATTAACCAATGAAATATAGTCTAAATTGATAAAATTCTTACCCATTTGATAAGTAATAAAAGAAGTAATATAATACATGGAGAAAGGCATACCGGAAAGTGCGGCTTCGAGATTCGAAGTTCCGGTTTTAATTATTCCGGCTTGACTATTCAGCATTAAGTTTTTAGTATCTTCGCTTAATTGAATATAGCTATGTTGATTAAGTTCCGGTTGAAATAATTCCGCATCGACACTTTTGCTTTTAGCGAATACTATTTCGTGCTTGGGCAATTCCTGATGAATAATATGAGCAGTTTGCATCAGCAAATGCAAATGCTTATGGATTTCCTGTTTTCTGCTTCCAGCTAAAAACAGAATATTTTTATCTCTTTCGTCGAAAGTTTTAAAGTTGCGATGATATTCCGGAATATCTAATAGTGGATGCCCGACAAATTTAGCATCTATACCGTATTGACGGAAATAATCTTCTTCGAACGGAAATACTACTAAGAGCTTATCAACGCTTTCGGCTAATTTCTTGGCTCTGTTTGCTCCCCACGCCCACAGTTGCGGTGCGATATAATATAACACCGGAATCTTACAAGTCTTCGCATATCCAGCTAAACGCATATTAAACCCCGGATAATCAACAGGGACGAAAGCATCAACGCCGCCTTCGCCGAGAATCGCCTTGCATTTGTTCAGTAAGTTTCTGAATAAAGTATATTTTTTCGCAACTTCCCAAAATCCGACCACAGATATTTCTGAAAGAGAAATCAATGACCGAAGTCCGGCTTTCTCCATTTCGACTCCGCCAATGCCTATGAATTGCACATCGGGCAAAAGCAACTGAATAGCCTTCATTAACTTGGCAGCATGCAGGTCGCCGGAATGGTCGCCGGCAGAAATAAATATTTTTTTCATCAATTTTGTACAATCATAATTCTTCTTCACTTTTAACGTCGGCAATTTACTAAAATACGCTTAGAAATCAAAACAGAAAGAAAGAAGTTGAGGTCAAAAAAATATAATTTGATTTATTGGATAATTAGTCGTATTTTTGTAGTTCTTATATAAGAATTAAAAGGAAAAAACAATGAATACAATGAATTTTATCGACTCATTGGCAAAAGAGAGAGCATTAGATGCTCGCAAGCAAAAAGACGGCGATAACTATGTAGAGATACCATTCTTCAAACCAGGCGACTCAGTTAACATAGCTGTTAGAGTAGTCGAAGGCGAAAAAGAACGTATCCAAAACTACAAAGGCATCGTAATCGCAAGACGCGGAGCCGGAATCAACCAGACTTTTACAGTCCGTAAGATTTCAAATGGCGTAGGCGTTGAGAGAATATTCCCTCTTTACTCACCGATGGTGCAAAGCATCGAAGTGATTAGAGAAGGTAGTGTACGCCGTGCTAAGTTATATTACTTAAGAGGAATGAGCGAAAGAAAGATTCGCCAGAAACTAAGCAAGTAAGCATAATTCCGCTTGTTTTTTCGATATGAAAATATACAAAGAAGTTCCCGACGATAAACGGGAACTTTTTTGTTATATATTTTAAGATTTCTAATTATATTACTTTGAATATTTAAAAAAGGTTTATATATTTGCAGTATTAAATAGTTTAATAAGATACATAGTTACTAATGACTTCTGATAAACAACAAATATTATCTCAGGAAACGGCTCCGAAACCATATATACAGGGCAAAAAGTATGAATTGCTCCTAAATTATGTACCCTTTGGATTAGGCATAGTAGATAAATCTAAGAATCTGATTACCCGGAATCTTACATTTAGCTATTTATTTTCGCTTTCCGAATTTGATGATAATGTAGCTATTAGAATTAGTAACTGCAAGGCATTGACTTCCTCTGGATTTTCATATTTCGTGGATGAATGCTTTGAAAAAAAAGAATTGGTAGAAACAGAAATCGCTTTTACTACCGAATATGAGCAATTATTTTGTAAAATTACTCTGACCCCATTTTACGATATTATTGGGGAAGTAGAATATATCACAGCGACTATCGAAGATATAACTAAGTATAGATTAATTGAGCAAAGCCTTTATACTTTAAATGATAAAATTTCTCTGCATAAAGAAAATACTCCTTTAGCCTATATCGAATTTGATACAAAATTTAATATTACTGAATGGAATCAAGTCGCCGAGCAAGTATTCGGCTATAAAGCAGACGATGTGATGGGATTGTCGCCGATGGAGTTGTTCTTTCAAGGTGGCGATAATGATTTCCTCGATGACTTTAAGCTCACATTCCAAAAAAGTTATAAAGAAGCCAAAATATATAAAATTAAAACCCTGACCGGCAAAGTAATTTCTTGCCAATGGCATAATGCTGAAATATCAAATCACTCCGGTGTTGTAATGGGCTATACTTCATTAGTAATGGACATTACGAAACAATTAGAGACCGAAAAAGCTTTGATTGAAAATGAAAAGGTATTCCGTACTGTAGTCGAGAATCAAGCCGATGGAATTGTCCAAGTGTCGCCAGATGAAATTTTTAAATTGGCGAATCCTGCGATGGGCGAGATTTTAGAATGCGATTATCGCAGTTTAATCGGAAAATCTTTAATTGACTACGTTACACCAAATTTCCGCAATGAGCTTAAAAGCAATACTATAAGCAGAAAAGGCGGCGTAAGAAGCAATTACGAAGTACAAGTTTTGACCGAAAAGGGGAACAGAAAATGGATTTCAATCTCGGCGACTCCTCAATTAGATAAAAATGGAGAATTTGTCGGGGCATTTGGAATTATTAAAGATATCAGCGATAGAAAAAATGCTGAATTACTTGTGTTGGAGAACCAAGCCCGTTTCAATACAATATTCGCTTATTCTAAAGATTTGATTAATATATTAGATGAGGATTTGCACATTACTTACTTTTCGCCCAATGCCGAATCAATAATAAAGTCGCAATACTCCATCGAACGTTTATTATCACCATTCGATTTTATTCATAAAGAAGATTTAGAATCATTCAAATCCAAGATTGACAGCATTTTTAAATCGTCTGAAGAACCGGTAGTATTTCAATTCCGATACGAATTGGATAGCGGAGAATATATTTGGTTAGAATCAATAGCGATTAATCTGCTCCATAATCCGACCATAAACGGAATCCTAATGAGTTCACGAGATATTTGTGATAGGAAGAAAGCAGAAGAAGCCCTCAGACAAAATGAACAAAATTTAAAGACAGTAGTTAATAATGCTAATGTTCTAATATTTATTTTGGATAAAGCCGGAATAATTTTACTTTCCGAGGGCAAAGCGTTAGGATTATTCAAATTCAAACCCGGTCAAATTGTAGGTTTGTCGATATTCGATATTTTCGAAGACGACGAAAAAGCTATTAGCGATATGGAATTAGCTTTCCAAGGTTATGAAATCAAATCTACATTTAATATCCAAAATTACATTTTCGAATCTATATATTCGCCATATTACGATAATATGGGGAATCTATCCGGAGTAGTGGCTATTGCTTCGGACGTAACGGACAGAATTAAAAATGAAGAAGAGCGGGAAACCTTAATCGAAGAATTACAATTCTCACGCCAGACAATCATTGAAGAAAGCAATAAGCTGATAGTGCTTAACGATAAACTTTCGGAATCTGAGGAACAACTATTCAAATCGAATGCGGCAAAAGATAAGTTTTTCTCAATTCTGTCGCACGATTTGCGATCTCCATTATCTGGGATAATGGGATTAGCCGAAACGTTAACAGTATATTTCGACCAATATTCTAAGGAAGATATTAAGGATTCAGTCGAGACATTGAATAATTCCGCTAAACATTTATACAAACTTTTAGATAATTTATTAGTATGGTCTCGAGTGCAACGCGGTGTAATTGATTATTCGCCCGAAATGATTTCGATTAGGCTTGTTTCGCAAAATGTAATTGATTTGCTTTCAAACAATGCGAT
>CAZIIZ010000105.1:0-6839 GCA_964539225.1 uncultured Hyphomicrobiales bacterium
AATCGCAATTGATAAGCACTCTGTTCGTCTAAAGCCATCTATAAGTGGATTTGTAATATATATTTTAGGGCGATTATGGACAATAGAATGCAGTTCGGCGGAGGCAGAATTTTACCGCCGGCTATTAAAATGATAATTATTATCAATGTTATAATGTTTTTTCTGACATATTTGATGAATGCTTATCATTTTGGCGATGTGTCAATTTCCGGATTCCTATATCAATATTGTGCTTTATTTCCATTGGGCGATTATGCCGGAATGCCGAGTTTTTATCCATGGCAATTGATAACTTATCAATTTATGCACGCTAATTTTCAGCATATATTCTTCAACTTATTTTCTTTATGGATGTTTGGTAGTGAGTTAGAAGCAGAATGGGGAAGTCGTAAATTTGTTACTTTCTATTTACTTGCAGGCATTGGAGCTGGAATAGCTCAGTTGTTTGTAAGTCCATTGATTGGGGCAATCGGACCAACTGTTGGGGCTTCTGGGGCAATTTATGGTGTGTTAATAGCTTACGCATTAACTAATCCAGACAGAAAAGTAATGTTCTTCCCGATATTTATTCCGATTAAAGCCAGAACTATGATAATTGGTATGATTATTTTCGATTTGGTAATGGGATTTACCGATAGTGGGAATGTAGCTCATTTCGCACATCTTGGCGGTGCTGCTGCAGGATATTTGCTTATTAAATTTGGTGATAGAGCAGGAATTTATACATTTTTAAGCGGTGTAAAGCGTGCACCTAAAGTTCAGTATAGTAGTGAAAATTCTTATTCAGCTCCCGTTTATCAAATGAATTGGCAAAAGCCTGAGCAAGAACCAACAGTACGCAAATCAGATCCTAATTTTTCAATTAATATACATGGCGAAGAAATTACTCAGAAAAAAGTTGATGCAATATTAGATAAAATCAGTGCTAGCGGTTATACGAGCCTTACTGAGAATGAAAAAAAAGTATTATTCGAACTTAGCAAAAAGATGAATTAGATGAGAAAATTAACTAATAAGTTGTTTGTGGGCGATGTCGCTATTGGTGGAGATTCTCCAATCTCTATTCAGACGATGACTAAAACCAAGACAGCAGATGTCGAAGCCACAGTTGCTCAAGTGAAGCGATGCAAAAATGCCGGAGCAGATATTATCCGCATTACAGTTAATGACGAAAAAGCTGCTGATGCAATGAAGGAAATTGTGGCAGAATGCGGAAAGTTTATTCCAATTGTTGCCGATATACATTTTAATCATATTTTCGCTTTAAAGCCTATCGAAGCCGGAGTAGCGAAAGTACGAATTAATCCGGGAAATATTGGTTCAAATGATAGAGTAAAAGCCGTACTCGATGCTGCTAAGGGTAAGGGAATTCCAATTAGAATTGGAGTAAATTCCGGATCTTTAGAAAAAGAAATACTAGAGAAATACTCTCATCCGTCCGCCGAAGCTTTGTATGCAAGTGCTATGAGGCACGCAGAGATAGCAAGTAATTTCGGATTCGAAGACCTAATAATATCTGTAAAATCTACAAATGTGCCGCTGATGATTGCGGCATATAGACTTATTTCGGCAAAGACTAATTATCCGCTGCACCTTGGAGTAACTGAAGCCGGGACTTATAAAATCGGCACTTTGAAATCAGCAATTGGTATCGGAACTCTATTAGCCGAAGGAATTGGCGACACGATACGAGTGTCTTTAACGGATGAACCGGAAAAAGAAGTAGTAATCGGTAATGATATTCTAACAATTTTAGGACATCGAGAACGAAAAATTGAAATTATTTCCTGCCCAACCTGCGGACGATTAGAAGTAGATTTATTCAAAATAGCCAAGACTGTAGAAGAAGCAGTGGTAGGAATTGATAAATCTATGAAAGTTGCTATAATGGGATGTCCTGTGAACGGCCCCGGAGAAGCCAAGGAAGCGGATATAGGAGTAGCTTGTGGAAAAGGATTTGCTATACTTTTCAAAAAAGGGGAAATGATAGGCAAAATTCCCGAATCAGAAATTATAAATACATTACTTAAAGAAATAAATGATTTTTAAAAAATAGAAGAATTCAATAAATGAAAATTTTAATTAAAAACTCAAGAAGGAATTAGCAGAAATATGGAAAAATTAGCGTATAGTAAAAAAGCATTAGGTTTGATTCCGTTGGTATTTCTCATTCATAATATTGAAGAAATTGTGATGGCGAAGTCTTTTGCACCATTATTCGAACATACTGATTTCACTTATACTCCGTTTGCATTAGGAATTGTGTTGATTTCAGGGATAATAATTGCATTGTTTAGAGCTTCCGAATCCTTCAAGATGGGTAAGTATTTCATTCATTTTAATACCGGAATTTTAGTCGGAATGGTATTGAACACACTTATCTCGCATATCGGTGGAGCTATATATTTAAAACAATATACTCCCGGATTAGCTACTGGAGTACTTCTTTATTTTCCGTTAGCTTGGTATATTTATAAAAATGATATAAAGCCAAATTTGCATTCATCATCTCTTAAAAAAGCACTAATTATCGTTCCAATTGGCTTTTTAGCATTAACAGTTGCAATGCTATATTTAGCTTTATTATTGACTCCGATTATATTTTCGTAAATGATGAATAGTATATTCAGACAAGCAGAAATAATTATTAATAGTGGCATCATCGTTGACGTAGTTCAATGCGATGATGCCACTGTTATAACCGATATTAGTAGCGGATTACCAATTTCAACATTGTATCCGGCACACCATTTTTTGCCAGCATTTATTGATAGCCATATTCATTTATTTGGTCTTGGTATGAGGATAGAAACTCTTTCTCTTTATGATTCTGTTTCTTTAGATGACTGTATAGAAAAATGCAAGATATACAATGGTATATATAGAGGCGACTGGTTAGTAGGAATAGGGTGGAATGAAGCTAAATGGAAGGGCAAGCAACTTCCTGATAGACATATATTGGATGCCTTTTTTCCCAATACGCCAGTCTATCTAATAAGAGCCGACGGGCATACTGCGTGGTGCAATAGTTTAGCATTGGAAATTGCCGGAATTAATTGCCAATCGACTGTTAATTCAGAATGGATAGGTATTGACAAGTGCGGTTTTCCTTCGGGAATAATTGAAAATCAGGTAAAAGAATTAGTTTATTCCAAAATTCCGAAATTTACAACAGCCCAAGAAAAAAGAATATTACTTTCGGCTCAATCCAGATTATTACAACTTGGCATCGGCACTGTATGCGATATGGATACTGAATTGTCGAGTCTAAAGGCTCTCCGAGAATTAGATAACGAAAACAAATTAATATTAGACGTGTATTCATATTTGAATCCACAAAATTACTATATTGATAAAAGGGAAAATATCAGCAACTCAGAGCATTGTACAGTTAAAGGCATTAAGATATTCGCTGACGGCACCTTAGGAGGTCATACAGCGGCTTTATTCGAGCCTTATTCTGACAATAATGGAATTGTAGGCGGACTACTTATGACGCAAAACCAAATAGCAGAAAGCATTACAATCGCCGATTCATTAGGTTTGGATATTGCTATTCATTGTATAGGCGATAGAGCCAATGATGTAACTGCTGATGCTACTTTAACAGCGAGGTCGCATGGAGCTTCAAATATCGTAAGGATTGAGCATTGCCAAGTCATCAAGGAGCAATCAATAAATAAATTCGTCGATGCTGATATTATTGCTTCGATTCAACCGACTCATTGCTTAAGCGATGCACCGGATTTACTGAATTCAAGATTAGGTTCGGACAGAATAGCCGATGCCTATCGCTGGAAAAGTTTAGTCGATAGCGGTATCAATTTAATATCGGGGTCTGATTCTCCCGTAGAATCCGAAGATCCTTTTATTGGGATGGACGCTTTATCAAATAGAATTCCTTTTACCGAACTCAATACTTGGAACAAAAGCGAGAAATTGACATATAAATATGCATTCGGCAGCTACACCAATAATCCTTCTGAATTGCTTAATCTTAAACAAGGTAAAATCGAAAAAAATAAGCAATTAGATATATTACTAATTAATAGTAAATTATCTAACAATACTGACCTTTGTAATAATAATATTCAATTATTTATAAAAAAAGCAAAAAAAATAAAAAAATAGTTTGGTAGTTACAAATAAATGCCGTAAATTGTATTCGTAAGTAAGGGCATTGACATAGAAGGTTAAAAAAGGATAGTATTTCCATTGAGTTATTTAGATCATGTTAATGACGCAACTCAGCGGAACTAATATTTATTAGATAATTTTACGATGCAGAGGATTAGTTAGATTTGTTTTGCTTCTGCATTTTTTTCTTGGTTTTTTTAAGAGGTTTTTTTCTATGAACATCTATGTAGGTAATGTACAATACAGTACAACAGAAGAACATATTCGCGAACTTTTCGAGCAGTTCGGCACAGTTTTATCAGTTAAAATGATTAACGACAGAGAAACAGGTCGCTTCCGTGGCTTTGGTTTCGTTGAAATGGAAGATGGGGAAGCCCAGACTGCAATCAACACTTTGAATGACACTGACTATAATGGCAGAAAAATTCAAGTAAATGAAGCAAAAGAACGCACAGAACGTTCTGACAGACCTAGAAGACCGCAATCATTTAGAAGATCATATTAAAAGATATATTTTCGATTGATATCTTACAAGGTAAAACCCGATTTATCGTTCTGATAGGTCGGGTTTTCTATTTGTATAATCGGTGCTTAATAAAGCAGAAATCAAGCATCCTGATATAATAAATAGCAACAATACAAAAAAAACTCACCTGAATAACTTTCGATTATCGGATGAGTTGATTTCGCAGAATTGGCGAAGCTGTTACTAATTTGAAACTTGCGTCGATACATCGAATTCCGGTGGATCTTGTAATGTTTTCTTAACCGCACAAAGATTGGCAGAATTTATCAAGGCATCGTGATATTTCTCCGGAAACTCAGCCGGCACAATAATCTTCATAATTATTTTGCTTACCTTATGCTTAATCGGATCGTATTCCAAATCTTGTTCAATTGAAATGCCTTCTGTAGGCAGATGACGACTTTTGCAAAAACCAAGCACGTAGATGCCCGCACAAGTAGCTAAAGATGATAGGAACATATCATAAGGTGAGGGAGCTGTGCCGTCGCCTCCGCCTTGTTTGGGTTGGTCTGTGTGAAATGTAAACCCATTAACTTCAGCGTCCACTTTTAAATTGCCTGGGAATGTTACTTTAATACTCATTGTTGGATTTCCTTAATATTTTAAATTTGCTATATTGCTTTATGGTAATATAGTCGATTATAAAGATAATCTATTTTAAATTATTGCGAAATATGTAAAATTATATGAATTGGAGTATTTCTAATTATAGAAATGAGTGTAATTGATACATTGCCAACAAACTATTAGTTTGCAAGATCGTAATATTGACAAAATTCGGAAATGGGGCAGATATGGCATTTGGGGCGTTGAGAAGAGCAAATCGCACGACCGAAGTTAATCATCAGATGATTGTATTGTATCCAATTTTCTTTAGGGATAATCTTCATAAGCTCAAACTCGATTTTGACAGGATCGTCGGACTCAACGAAACCTAAGCGATTGGCGATACGCTTAACGTGGGTATCGACAACTATTCCGGGAGTATTGAAGCAATGCCCAAGCACTACGTTTGCAGTCTTGCGTCCCACGCCGGGCAATAATAAAAGCTGTTCCATTGTATTCGGTACTTCGCCATTATAATGCTCTAAGATAATTCTGGCAGTTTCCTGAATATATTTAGCTTTAGCTTTGTAGAATCCGGTTGAGAAAATATACTGTTCCAATTCCTCGATAATGGATTCTGCAAATTGAAGCGGTGATTTATATTTTTGGAATAGGGAAGTGGTGGTAAGATTTACTCGTGCATCCGTGCATTGAGCAGAAAGAATAGTAGCAACCAATAGTTCGAAAGGAGTCTGGAAATTCAATTGAATCGTTACTCCCGGATATTCTTTTTCTAGAATTTCGATAACTATTTGTGCTTTTTTCCTTTTTGATAATTTCATATTTGTACTGATATAAATGAGAATGAACTATTTAGCTTCCTCAGACCAAGCTTTCCAAGTGTCGGTTTGCACTCCGAGAGCTGCTTTACGTCCGAAGCGAGTGATTGGAGTTTTGAATAGCAATGGATCGCTTAATAATTCTGTTTCGAGTTCGTAAGTCATAAATTCAAGATTACGTTTTTTGAATTGCTTTCCGTCTTTATCAATTAATTCCTCGATTGGAATGAATTTAGAAACGCTATCCAATTCGCCTTTGCTCAATCCCTTTTCGTTCAAATCTATGAACTGGGTTTTGACGCTTCTTTCTTTGAAAAATCGAATCGCCTTCTGAGTGTCTGAACACTTTTTTGTTCCAAAAATTTGTATAGTTGCAGCCATAGGTTTCCTTAATTAATTATCTGACTTTGAAAGTAGCCATAGTGATTATCGCTAAAATTACGGCAACGATATAAAATCGAGTAACAATTTTCGATTCGTGCCAACCTGATTTCTCGAAATGGTGATGCAAGGGAGCAATTTTAAATATTCTCTTGCCTTCGCCAAATTTCTGTTTTGTGTATTTAAAGTACGATACTTGGATAATTACTGATAAAGTTTCAGCAAAGAAGACTCCACCAAGAATGGGAAGTAGGAATTCTTTTTTCAATAAAATTGCTAATCCGCCAATAGCTCCGCCTAAAGCTAATGAACCGGTATCGCCCATAAATATCTGAGCCGGGTATGAATTGAACCATAAGAAGCTCAAAGCTGCTCCGAGCAATGCTGCGGAAAATACAGTTAATTCGCCT
>CAZIIZ010000105.1:6849-7742 GCA_964539225.1 uncultured Hyphomicrobiales bacterium
GGAATTGCTTATAAGAGCCAAAGCAAGCACTGAGATATCCACCGTACCAATAGCCAAACCATCTAATCCATCAGTAAGATTAACGGCATTAGAAGTAGCCGTCAGCACAAAGATTACCATCGGAATATAGAGAATGCCAAAGTCTAAGTTGAAGTTCTTAGAGAATGGTATAGTGGTCATCGTATGGATGTCGGCAAACCTATGAGAAAACCATTCAGGGAAGAAGTATATAGTGCCGCCAATAATCAATCCGGCGAATATCTGCCCAACGATTTTATAACGTCCGATTAGTCCTTTTTTCTTTTTCTTTACTACCTTTAGATAGTCGTCAGCGAAGCCCACACATCCTAAAATTAAAGTAGTTATAAATATTAGAATAACATATACATTCGTCATATCAGCCCACAATAAAGTAGGGAGCAATAGCGATAATAATACAATCAGTCCACCCATAGTCGGAGTTCCGGCTTTGCCTTGATGCAGCCCTACTCCAGTTAATTCAAGTTTCGCCTGTTCGCCGATTTGTTTTGCTTTTATCAAACGAATTATCGACGGACCGAAAAGCCAACTAACCAATAATGCGGTGATAGCCGCCGCTGCAGCACGAAAAGTAATATACTGAAATAGTCCCTGTCCGGGGAAATCAGTGAAGGTTTTAAGCCAATTAACTAATAAATATAGCATAGTTCAAACACTCGGTTTATTTAGTGGATAATTCGTTTTTTATGTAATCAACTACTTTTTCCATTTTCATAGAGCGAGAACCTTTTACGAGAAAAATATCATTATTATCAACTGATATATTCGATAAATTCTCACATAAATCTTCGTGCGAAGCGAAGGTTCTGGTTTTCTTATTTTTCTTATATTAGCGGCAAATTCACCAACTTCAG
>CAZIIZ010000106.1:0-7645 GCA_964539225.1 uncultured Hyphomicrobiales bacterium
CGAGTAACTGATTCGACTCGTCGCTCGACTATTGAAGTAGCAGTTACACCTGCAATTACGACGACTATCAAACTTCCGGCGAATAGAATCCAATTCATATAGGATTTCTTTTTCGGTACTTGATTTTCCATTACATTCACCTTTTGAAATATTATTAATTATTTATTTTTTTACTTAACCAATCGGGAATCACTGACTTTATCATTGGAGTAATTCCGTTCGGAGTCGCCGCTAAACCATGCACTCTGCCGTGAGGCACTTCTCGGTGGCAATCCCAGCAGAGTTTGCCTTCGCCGTGCTTGTAATTATTGCCATTAATAGCGGAGATAGAAACGGCATTTACTAAATCGATATGGCATCGCAGGCAATTCTCTTGCACTACGGTTTTGCCGGGTTCGCCGATTCTGATCACTTGCGGCTCCATTCGCATTGTAAATATTGAGGCATGCCTCATCCCGTCTGTTGCCTTGAAGTAATACTTTCGGATGAAGTTCTCGTGTGGCACGTGGCAGTCGTTGCAGGTTGCTACTCGTCCGTGGCTATTATGCTGCCATGATATATATTCCGGTCGCATAATGTGGCAATTGATGCAGGTCTCTGGTTCGTCAGATAGGTACGAAGCTGCATTTGATATATGGAATATCAACAGAAACATACCCACTATCACTCCTGAAATCATAGCGAAAGCTCTCTGCATACGTAGGCTCGGAAATATTTTTCGCCACTGTTCTGTCAGCTTTTTAAAGAAAGATTGCATCTTGATAATCCTCCAAATCGTAAATTATACAATTACAAATGCAATATCAGAATAAAAATTCCGAAAATCAAGGACTATTTTGAATTTAGAGTAGAATTAATTAGTAAGTATATTTGTAATTAATCATTTAGTAGAGGATAAACAATATAAACGTCTTTGTGCTTATGATGCTATTCGATGATTATTGGGTATTATTTGTTATTCTATACTGGCAGTGATGGAATCGATACAGAACATATTTCAGCATCCACTCGCAGACTCACAAAATCGGAATGACACTATTCAGGGATATAGCCGAAGATGTGTAGAATGAATGGATAGCACAAATATAAAGTCGATAATACTATGAATCAATTAGTAGAATATCAATTCCATCTGCGAAAATATTGAAAATAAGTATAAGTTATCTTTACAAATCATTCGTCATAGAACATTCTGTAAGGTCTGTATAATATTTGAAATATTTACAGACTAATTAAAATTCTACAATAACATTAATGAAATTAAAAAATTGGAAGATAGTAAATCAAAGTCGAGAAAACCAAAAGCAAAAGCTAAACCAATGAATGAGATTATCGGTGCCAGAGTACCGCCTCATTCTAATGATGCAGAAATGTCCGTAATCGGTGCTATGCTGTTGGATAGGAACTCAATCTCGAAAGTCGCTGGAGTGCTGGAAATTGATAGTTTCTATGGCGAAAACAACAAAATGCTCTATGATGCTATTTTGAGTATGTACGATCGTCAAATTAGTATAGACATCGTAACTTTAGCCGACGAATTGCAAAAGCGTGAAATATTAGAGGCTATAGGCGGCACTTATTATTTAGCCGAAATTATGTCTAAAACTCCGACCGCTGCAAATATTGAATTCCATTCGCGTATAGTGCAGGAAAAATATTTAAAGCGTAGCTTACTGCAAGTGTCCGGGCAAATATTAGAAAATTGCTATGACGAAACCGTCGATGCTCTCGACGAAATCGACCGTGCCGAGCAAGAAATTTTCAAGATAGCTGAGAAACGTTTCGTTCGATCATATACTCCGATGAGTAAATTAGCTCATCAAGCCTTGGATATGATTCATCAATTGCAAGAAAAGGACAGTACTGGATTAACTGGAGTGCCTACTGGCTATGTCGAGCTAGACAAAATGCTCGGCGGATTCCAAAAGTCGGATTTAATAATCATTGCTGCTCGTCCGTCCATGGGTAAAACGGCTTTATCGCTGTCAATTGCTCGAAATGTAGCGGTAGTATCGAAACGTCCTGTAGCATATTTCTCTATAGAAATGGCTTCGATTCAATTAGTTGTGCGTTTGCTTAGTTCGGAAGCGAAGATTAACCAGCAGTCTATTCGTACCGGTATGGTTCCTCAGAGAGAAATGCCGAATATAGTAGAAGCTCTCGGTATATTGGCGGATTCGCCGTTGTATATTGATGATAGCCCTGCATTATCACTTATGGAATTAAAAGCTAAATGTCGCCGATTGAAGGCTGAACATAAAATTGAACTGGTCATGATAGATTACTTGCAGTTGCTCCACGCTCCGGCGGAAAGCCGCGAGCGAGAAATATCTATGATTTCGCGTTCTTTGAAGCAAATGGCGAAGGAATTAGATATTCCGGTAGTGGCTATGGCTCAGTTGAATCGTGGGGTAGAGGGCAGAACCGATAAGCGACCGATGCTTTCCGATTTGCGTGAGTCCGGTTCTATCGAGCAGGATGCCGACGTTGTTATGTTCATTAACCGTCCGGAAGTATATAAAATCCTTACTTACGAAGATAATACTCCGACCGAAGGTACGGGAGAAGTAATCATAGGTAAACAGAGAAATGGTGCGATTGGTACTGTTCGATTGACATTCCTAAAGGATTTCGCTCGATTTGAGAACTATTCCGCTCGTGATGATATGCCGCCAGAGCATTTTGCCGTTGCAACATCGCAAAATGCAGTTGACGATGATCCATTTTAAAGTAAATTTATTGTTATTCCTGTGCAGAGAGCCTTCGATTGAAAGCATCTTTAGGATTTAGTTTGAAAAATCTAATTGTCTGAACTGATATGAGTGTGAATAATTTGATTGAATATGATTATTGCTTAATTACTATCTTTCATTAATATCAAAAAGCAATTCTATAATATAATCATTGCTCAACCGATGTTTATATTATAGATTGAGCAAGAAAAAAGAAAATCATGAAATGGTGAATCTAATTACCAACGCCGAGCAGCATAATAGCTGCGGCATTTTCTGGAAGCATCGATTCTAGAACTTTGCCGGCTTTTTTCTTTTGCATTCTTTTCAAAATTAGGGCGGCATCCCGCTCATCTAATTGCTCTAGAATTTTAGCAACATCTTTCGGATTAGAGTTGTTGTAAATCTTAGCGAATTCGTCGAAGTTTTTAGCGGAAAGAGAATCGTGCCTCTTGTCGGTAATTTTATCTCGGTCTTTAAGCATTTTTTTTGTATTATCATTCTCTTGAATAATGCTTCTGTACATATTGCTTAATTTAGAAAGAGAATCATTCAGATATTTAGCATAATTCAGTCCTTTATTTACCGAGTCGCGATATTTACCGATAGAGTCTTTCACTACTTTCATATTCGCCATCACCCAATTTAGACTATCTAGAATATGTTGCTTTTGAGTCATTGTTTGTGCATTTTGATATTTTAGAATTGCACTTTTAATCAATTGCGATTGATAGGCATCGAATTCGGACACGCTTAATTCCACTCTCGGCTCGACGTAGAACGTATCCAATATTTCGGGTTCAAAATGCTCAACTACAATCTTTGTAGAATCGACGGGGTGCGGCGGCAAACCCAAATATGTAGGTTCGTATTTATATAAAGCAACTATTCCGCCGAATATTAAAATAAACGACATAGCGAGAACAATCGCAATTATTATGAGTTTTTTCGCATCCATTGTGTTTCCTTAGTTCTCCGTAGTTTCTAATCTTGCACTTCTATTATTTGCTATTTCGTCCATCATTTTAGTATCTTCAAAATTCAATTCTTCTTTATAAGCCGTAATCTTTTTTTCTTTCAACTTTTCCAATATTTTTTCTTCCTTCAGAGCTTCATTTAGAATAAGCCTTCTTTGCTCTTCGATTTCTATAAGTCTTTGCCTGTCGGTTTCTAATTTTTTGATAAATTCTTTTATAAAATTTTGTCGATGGAAATCAGTTTGCATTTGCTCGATGCTGATTCTGCCTTTTTTGTTTCTATACAAAGATTCTAAATATTCTATATTATCGGATATTTCATTCTCTTTACTAATTCGCAAAGATTGAATCTGCATTAGAGCTTCTTTTTCTTGCATCACTTTATGCGAACGCAATTTAAGCAATGGTTCTAATCTAAATATAAATTTTTTAGACATATTAATTACTCCGCTTTAGAAATGGCAAGCAATGCCTCGACTGTTTGATCGAAATCAATAAATTCATCAGTTTTTTGCCGAAGGAAAAAATTTATTAAATCATTCAACCTAATGGCTCTATCAATTTTGGGATTAGTTCCTTTTTGATACGCCCCGACGCTGATTAAATCCTCAGCTCCACGATAAGCAGCCATTATACTCTGCAATTCATAAGCGGCGATATTATGTTCGGGCGAAATTACTTCCTTGCGGAGACGGCTAATGCTTTCCAATATATCAATAGCCGGATAGTGTCCGGTGGAGGCAATCTTTCTGGATAATATAACGTGACCGTCCAAAATACCGCGAGCGGTATCGGAAATTGGTTCGTTGAAATCGTCGCCCTCTACTAATACAGTATAAAGTCCGGTGATGGATCCGACATCGCTAGTGCCTGCTCTTTCCATCGTCTTTTGCATTAATGAAAATACTGACGGAGTATAGCCCTTGGAAGTTGGAGGTTCGCCGACGGTTAATCCGACTTCACGCTGTGCCATAGCCAAACGAGTAACCGAATCCATCATCAGCATTACGTCCATTCCTCTATCTCGGAAATATTCGGCGATAGTGGTAGCAGTCAGAGCAGCTTTGATACGAACTAATGCGGGCATATCGCTCGTGGCGACTACAACTACGGAACGGCTTAGACCTTCTTCGCCCAAGTCCTTTTCGATAAATTCTCGCACTTCTCTGCCACGCTCACCAATTAGCGAGATGACGTTAATGTCGGCATTGGTATTTCTGGCTATCATTCCTAATAAGGTGGACTTACCCACACCGGAACCTGCGAAAATTCCTACACGTTGTCCTTTGCCGAAAGTGAGCATTCCGTCAATTGCACGGATGCCGGTAGAAATTGGTTCGGTAATTCTGCGGCGTAGCAGAGGATTAGGCGGTGAAGCATAAACTGAGCGTCTATGCACAGATTTTAGTGCTGGTTTGCCGTCGATGGGTTCGCCGAGACCATTCAGAATTCTGCCTAATAATTTATCGTCTAAATTTATACTTAGAGCTTCGCCGGTTCCGGATATTTCCATACCTGGAGAAATTTCGGTTAATTCGCCGAGTACCATCGAAATGATACGATTATCTCTGAATCCGACAATTTCGGCACGATTGACTATCTTGCCGGCTTTGTTTTTCAGAACGCATACTTCTCCAATGGGAGCTTTCGGTCCCAAACTTTCCAACGATAATCCGACTACTTTTGAAATTCGTCCGCTTTTCAGCAAGGGATTCAAATTTTTAATTGCGTCGGTATATTTTCCTTTTAAATCTTGAGTATTAATCATTATGCTTTTCTCCTATAGAAATTCATCAGGATCAAAGCCAAACTCTTCCGGACTGCTGTCTAAGATCTGAGTAGGAGGCACTGAGTCTAATCTTTGTTTAATTGTAGCTAATTGAGTGCGAAGTTTACCGTCGATAATGCCAGAAGATGTTTCGAGCAAACAACCGCCAGGGTCGATAGATTCATCGCTTTGAATCTGAATTTTCATAGATTCAGCAGGACTCGATAGCAATCTGCTTTTTACTTGATTCAGCACTTCGTAACTGTCTGGATGCACAAGGATACGGAAAATAGATTCGTTATCTACTTCTGCAATTGCTTTTTTGACTTGCTGTACTACAATTTGGGAATTGTATGTAACTTCGCTTTGCAATATATGCTCGGCGGAAATCATACCGAGAGAAATAATCATATCCTCTAGTTTTACTAATTCTTTAGAATATTGGTGTCGTAATTTTTCGGTAATTACGTCAAATTTACGCACCCATTCTTGATGTCGCATCATTTCCTCAGTAAAGAAATCGCGAGTAATTTCTTGCCCGTCTTTGAAGCCTTTTTCGTATGCTTCTTGCACTTGGCGTTTTACTTCTTCGATAGGAACAACTTCTTCCGGCAGTTTATCTAAAGCGATTTGTACCGGTTTGGTCTGCTCCGAAAACTTGATTTCGTGATAGAATTGCTGATATATCGGGATATCACCTTCTTGGAATATTTCTAATTCGGTTTCCTTATCCCGCAAATCCGCTATTTCAGTTTCATAAATATCTTGGAAATATTCTTCCGCAGGCATTTTGTCTAGGGGCAAATATGCGAAGTAGTCCTCAGTCTTGAGTTCTCTTCCGCGAATAATCTCTACTCGCGTTAGCTTTCTTGGCAGTTTTAATCTAAGCCTTGGCATATCTTTTTACCTTGATGAATAAATACCTGTTAATTAATTTTATACGAATACGTCCTCTTTACCGCGTCCACCGACCACGATTTCCTCTTGCTCTTCGAGCATTTTCACTACGTCCACGATACGCATTTGGGCACTTTCTACTTCTTTTAGCTTCACCGGACCCATAAACTCAAGTTCTTCTTTTACTACCGCCGCCGCACGTTCAGACATATTACGGAATATTTTAGTTTTAACTTTTTCATCTGAAACTTTAAGAGCCAATGCCAAGTCTCGTTTGTCCACATCTCGCAATATTCTCTGAATACCTTTGTCGTCGATGAGAGCAATATCCTCGAACAAGAACATTAAACGCTTAATTTCAGTAGCCAAGCCCATATCTTTTTCTTCAATAGATTCGATAATTTGCTTCGCGGCATTAGTATTTGATTTATTTAATATGTTTGCTACCATTTGAGCACCGCCAGTAGATGCTAAGTTCTGCGATAAGGTAGTCTCGGCAATTTGATCTACTACATTCTCAATTTGAGTAACCATCGCCGGAGATACTTTACCTATAGTTGCTATACGAACTACTGTTTCGCCACGAAGTGTATCATTGAATTCATTCAAAACTTCCGCAGACTGATCCGGCGGCAGATGTGATAATATCAATGCAATAATTTGCGGATGCTCTTTGGATAAAAATGAAGCTAATTGCTGTGGATCGGCTTTTTTCAAGGCACTAAATCCGCGAACTGTGGTCAGTACACGAATCTTTTCAATAATTTCTCTTGCTCGCTCCATACCATAAGATTTTTCCAAAAGCACTTGAGCATATTCCAAGCCGCCTTCAATCATATAGTTTTGAGCGGTCATCAATTGATAGAATTCCTCGATTACATCCTCCACTACAGTAGGAGCCACGTCTTTTAAATTCGTGATTTCTACTGCAATTTGCTCTACTTCTTTCATCTCAAGCTCTTTGAACACCTTAGCGGCAACGTCCACTTCTAAGGACATCAGAAGTATTGCTGCCTTCTGCTTGCCGGTCAAATGCTCTAATTTCATAATCTTAGATTTCATATTAAATCTTTGCTGTTATTATATCGACAATTCATTCAATTAATTAGACGTATCATTTAATAGTTTTAGTATAGTTTACAAACCGAAATCTTGTGCTAATAGAATTCTGACTAAACGGACTGCTTCTTGTGTATCTTCGTTCACATATTCCTGCACCTTGGATTTGATTTCTAAACGCATCAGTGCATCTTCCGTTAGTTCCGGTGCAT
>CAZIIZ010000107.1:0-7636 GCA_964539225.1 uncultured Hyphomicrobiales bacterium
ACAGACAACTTGATTCGTTTAGCCGATTCGGCTTTGACAGCTAATTCGGAAGGGACGATGAATATTTTGCAGGAAATATGTTCGCATCACTACACTTTAATTGAAAAATTAGAAATGAGTGAACCTTATAAATCTGTAGCTATAGGCAAAGTATCAACATTGCTATCGGAATTGCGAAATATAGTCGAGGGTATTACTCTACTAAAAGAATTGACTTTACGTACACGTTCGTCCGTTCTATCTTTCGGCGAGCTATTATCTACCGCTATATTCTCAGTCTATACTGAATCGCAAGGATTGCTATCGGAATTAGCCGATGCTCGTCAATTTATGATAATCGACCACGACGGATTTCATTCGACTGTTGATTTCGAAGAAACAGAAATCGCTACACGATTGCGTATCTTTCCGATGTTCGATTCTGGGAAGAAAGTTATCGTTACTCAAGGCTTTATCGGTTCGGATGCTAAAGGCTATACTGCTGTTTTATCTCGAGGCGGTTCTGATTATTCTGCTGCGGTGTTTGCCGGAGCATTGGATGCAGACGAAATTCAGATTTGGACTGATGTATCTGGTGTGTTTAGTGCCGATCCGAGATATTACAACAATGCACGGACTATCAGAAATATGACTTTCGCCGAAGTACGAGAATTGTCATTTTTCGGTGCTAAGGTACTGCATCCCGACACTGTAAAGCCGGCAATTGATAAGTCAATTCCAGTGCGTGTACTTAATACTCATTGCCCTGACGATTATGGTACTTTGTTAAGCAATGCTCCGCATACTTTAGCTCCGTATCTGAGTGCTGCCGTGTTGTTGAACGGGCTTTATAGTTCAGAAATAGTTATCCCGCCCGATTATAAATCAGGTGAATTTCTTGGTATGCTAAGTCGTTTAGTCGAAGCCGGATCGGGCAAAACTTACATAGTAAGTGCAAATGCCGGAAAGGTGAAAATAATATCCGATTCTGAATTTAATACCGAATTTATCGGCGGATTGGTAATCAAAGTAAGTAGTGGGATTTCGGTAATTTGTTTGGTTGGTAATAACTTAGTTACTAATTTCTCGCCTGCATTATTCAGCCGTATCAGTAATTTATTAGCAAATTATCCAATTGAGTACGTTGCATTTTCGGCTGATGAAAGCATTAATATTGCCTTAGAAGAAACCATTGCCTTAGAGCTATATAAAGAATTGCACGAATTAATTGTTAATTTCTGAATTATTGACTTCCAGCGTCAATACGAAATATAGGATACTTCGGTTTCGCCAAATTTACGTGAATCAATAATTTTCAAAGTTGGAGGGATAACTAAACCTCCGGTAGAGGCGTACTCTGCTACTATAATTCCGTCTTCTGACAATAAATCTGCTTCGACTATGCCGTTTAGCAAATCATTTATTATATTCTGTATATAGGGCGGATCTGTAATTATCAAATCGAATTTTAAATCAGGCTTATTTTCTTTCCAATACGATACGATTTTCTCCGACTGCTTAGTCGCAATTTCATATCTATCGGAAGCGACCCCGAAGTGGTCTAACGATGCTTTGATATAATCGCAAGACTTACGGCTTTTATCCACGAAGTAACATTTTTCTGCACCACGACTAATGCTTTCTATGCCCATTGCTCCAGTGCCGGCACAAATATCTGCGACTATAACCGAATCCAAATCCATTAAATGAGATAATTTATTGAAGATACTTTCGCGTACCATATCCGCCGTCGGACGCACTCCCGAAGGAATTTTCCCTTGATAGCGTCTGCCCTTTAATTCGCCGGATATAATTCTCATCTGTCTAACACCATAGATTTGTGGAATGGCGGAATAGCTGCTCCGATGCAAGCCGGAAAAATATGCGATACTCGCGAACAATATTCTCTGTCTCTTTGGTCGAAATCTGAACTAATTAGCCTGAAAGCATTCAATCGAACAGCTGTCATCAGGAATTCTGCTAATTTAGCTTCGCCTTTTTGATATATTTCCGAAGTAAGCCCCGACCCACAAAAGAATGCAGTCTCTACATAATCCACATAATCTGTCATAATCTTATTAAACTCATTTTCGCAAATAGCACCAATATCATCCGCTGAATTAAAATTTACTAAAGAATAATAGATTGGTTTGCCATTTTTTATTACTGACAAATCAACAAATTGCTGCTGAATGCTCATCAAAGCAGTAGCTTTTTCCTTTTGCTCTGGATAATTATAAAGCAAAGCGTTGTGAGAATTAAACTGACTAACGTCATATTTAGTAATTGGGATGCCAGCACATTCTAGAATGAGTTTAGTGTTTTGTATGATTTTATTCGGAATAATTTCCGCTAAAAGCATTTTTTTGCCGTCCATACGTTCAGCTAATTCTACTATAATAGGTTTGAAATCTTCATAATTGAACTGCGGGAAAGCATTGCGAATCTCTAATCCTACCAATTGCTTGATATGAGCTTCGTCCATACTTAAATCGCCCGGAATATGACTGAGCAAAATACTTTCCGCCGGCAAACTTACGCAAAGATAATCGGCAGGTCCGGCTTCTCGAATCAATATTTCCAATTCTTGAATACCAAGCACTGAATGATCGTCTTCGATGTTCTCTAAGTCTATTGCCAACTCTGTAGAATTCACGTATTGCAAACTTAGACCGGACGGACTTGTTTCCACCATCGCTAAATAAGTTCTATCTATGTTAAAGTAAACCGAAAGTATTTTCTTCATATCTCGCCTTTATCTAAGTAATTTAGCCAAAGTTTTTAAAAACAACGGCAAATATAGTAATTTTTTTATCTTATTTCAAGAGTTAATTTGAAATATGATATAATCATTATCGGAAAATGTACTGAATTCTTTATTTGCTGCGGTAAATTGTTATGCTTTAAGATGAGGGAGAAAGTCTGAACCCTTGATTCAGCAGATTAAATTGATTAGGATGATGAAGAAATTTGAACCCTTGATTCAGCTGATTGAATTGATAAAGATGATTAAGAGAATATAATATTTTTCAAATTATCTTTAAGCATGATAAACAAAATTTCAGTCAATAGCTTAGATGTCCAACATCTCCCAGATGTTGGACATCTAACTAACTAAAGATCTATTCGAAAGTCTGAACCCTTGATTCAGCAGATTAAATTGATGAAGATGATTAAAGAAGAAAATATTCTTAAAATCATCTTAATCACAATAATCAACTTAATCAATGGTTCAGACAATTATCTTAACCTTTTCGGGCAAAGCTCTATAAATACTTATGTATTTGTTTTCGGCGTAAATAGTCCACGATTTGCTTGATTGCCTCCGAATCGCCTCGCTTGCATATCATCACAGCATCATCGCTTTCTATCACTATCAAATCTTTTACTCCGACCACTCCTATTAATTTGTCCTGAGAGCTGATAAAGCAGTTAGCAGCATCTATCGCAACCACATTGCCTTCAATTAAATTATTCCTACTATCCTTAATCGATAATCGGTACAATTCGTCCCAATTTCCTAAATCGCTCCATCGAAAGCCTGCTTCGACTACATACACATTACCGGCTTTCTCCAATATCGCATAATCCAATGAAACTGCTTGAATTTGTCGATAAACGAATTCAATTTCTTCGGGAGTGATAGTAGCAAATGGTCTGTCTCGCAATGAATCAAATAGTTGATTGTTTTCTGGTAAATATTTAGCAAATAGAGTGCGGAAATTTTTCAAAGTCCAAGTGTAAATTCCTGTATTCCATAAAAAATCTCCAGAATCAATGAACCTTTTCGCTGTTTCAATGTCAGGCTTTTCAGCAAAAGTAGAGCTGTATCTAACTCCTCTTTCGTAAAACTCCTCTAATCCGGCTGAGGAACTCCGCACCTGTACATATCCAAAATCAGGAACTGGACGAGTCGGAGTAACTCCAATAGTAACGATACAATCACGTTCTGCTGCTAATTCGGCAGATAGCTCGACGCTGTAATGGAATTCACGAACATTATAAACTAGGTGATCCGCAGGAAATGCCATCATCACGGTATCTTCGTCGTATTTATCCTTCAGCACCAAATCTGTTAGTGCAAGGCATGGAGCTGTATGTTTGCCAAAAGGCTCTAATATTACGTTTTCGCGAGGCAATTGCGGAAGCTGTTCGTACACAAATTCTTTCATCTGCTCGACCGCTACTACGTAAATATCTTTCATATCAAATATTGGCAAAATACGCATTAGAGTATTCTGAATCATTGTACCTTCGCCGGTTAAATGCACAAATTGCTTGGGCATTTTTTCGGTAACTCGAGGCCACATTCTATTCCCGATTCCGCCAGCCATTATTACTGCTACTTTTTTCATCATATTCTCCATTTTAGCAAAATATTCTATTGAGAAACATAAATTAATATTTATATTTGCAAAATAAAAATGTTTTTTTTGAAAATTACGGAATTTATCGTGTGCAATAAAATAATTTCCATATTCGTATTATTTTGCTTTTCATATCAATTTGCTTTCTCGGCAGCAATGGATAATTTCTCTCATATAGAAATATTATCCGGTCAGGTTTGCGAAAGAATTGTTAATTCAATCAAATCTGAAAATAGCAAAATATACTCAATTAAAATTTCGAATCATAGTTCTGCAAATTATTTCGAGCAGATTCTGTCCAATTCTATATCTAAAAATTCATTAATGACTACCGATAGCTCAAACTCTAAAATCGAATTAAATATTATACAAAACAATGTATATTATAATACTATCACGAATAGTTCAGATTCGCTCAGCAGAAATTTCAGAACTGAAATAAAATATTCGATAATTAGTCATGATAACAAGTATAAATCGGACTTTTGTACACTAAGCTATAGCGATACAATCGCCATAAAGGATGTAGAATGGCTGGAGCGAGGAGAAATGCCATTTGCCAAATCTCCAATTCCTGCCGGAGAAAGCTCTTGGCTCGATAATATTATAGCTCCGGCTATAGTATTTACTTCTGCTTTGGTTACGGTATTTCTGCTGTTTACTGTTAGGTCGAAATAAATATTTTGTTCTTTTCGCCTTGGTGGTTAATTCTTAAGATCTGCCTCATAAGAAGTCATTCTGATGTCAAAAAGAATTCTACGTTTTAACCAAAAGGAAATGACACACATTGTATTGAAAATAATTTCGTCATTCTGAACGAAGTGAAGAATCCAATTCGGTCGTAACTTACTGGTATTATTGGATACTTCGCTTCGCTTCTAATGACACGACTCCCTAAATCTCCCAAAAAAGGATAATGAGAATATCTTTAGTCATTGTAGAGAAAATTCATGAATTTTCTCTACAAAGCTCCTATAGACTCAATTTCCTCAATTTTGAGTGTCATATCCTTTTAGTGAAAACGACGTTTTCTTTGAGACCTCAGAATGACGACATTACTTTCTTCTTAGCGTTACTTCGGCTTGGTGTTCTTTGCCATTGCGTAAATATTTAACAGTTACTTTATCGCCCGGTTTCAATTCTCGGAGTGTGTAAGTCAAATCGTATAGATTTTTCATCTTCTTGCCGGCGAATTCAGTAATTATATCGCCATTTTGCAAACCGATTTCCTTAGCCGGCGAGCCTTCGCTCGAACCAGAAATCAGCATTCCGTCGGGATTTTCTGCAAAATTCGGCACTATACCGAACCAAACTCCAGTTTTGCCCATTCCGCTTGGGTTCATTTCCTTGGTCATATCTTTTCCGGTATTCGGATTAAAATCGGGTCGAACAGGATTATTTCCGATAGTTCTAATTATTTTCTCGCTATAATTAACTATTTCAGTTAAACCTTGAAAATTAATTTTATCGACATCATCGAATGGAGTATGATAGTCCGAATGCAAGCCTGAGAAAAACATTAGTACCGGAATATCAGCAGCAAAGAATGAAGACTGATCGCTCGGAGAGAAACCTTCCTGCATTTTAGTAATAGTTAAACTATCAATTTTGGCTATAGAATCAATAATATTTACATAGAGCTTAGAAGTACCCGTGCCCATAATGCTTAAATTTCGTTTTTCCATTCTGCCGACCATATCGAAGTTCAGCATTGATACTATGTTTTTGGTGTCAACCGGAGAATTTTTCACAAAATTAGCACTTCCGATTAGCCCTGTTTCTTCGGCATTGAATGCTACGAATATCACGGGACGTTCTGCCGGAGATTTTGCAAAAATTGATGCTAATTCGATTACAGCCGAAGTGCCGGAGGCATTGTCGTCAGCTCCATTGTGAATCATCCGAGTTTTGCCCCGATATGTAGAGCTATATTTGCCCCAGCCGAGATGGTCGAAGTGTCCACCGACTACTATGTATTCATTAGCAAATTTAGGATTCGTTCCGGCGACGTAACCGACTACGTTCGGAATTTGGATATATTCTGTAATTTGTTCTACTTTTAGAGTCAATGTTGCATTCGGCAAACTTAAACTGCTCGGTTTCTGAGTTTTATTAATTTCTTTCTCTAAATCAATTAGGAATTTATTTTTGGGGAAATACTTACCTATTGCCGTGCGAGACACCTGAATAACAGCGACTCCTGTATTTGATGCAAATCGCTCGAATTCCGACGGATAGAAAGTATTTGCTGAATCGCTTTGACGCTTGACTAACATCACTGCCGCTGCTCCATGCTCGCGAGCATTCATAATTTTATATCGGACGGAGGAATAATCATTCAAAAAATTATATTTAGAATTGCCATTCAAAGTAGAATCTGCGATTATTATTACGGCTTTGACTTTTACGTCGATTACTGCGTAATCATCGTATTTCAAATCAGTAGCCGTTACTCCGAAACCTGCAAATACGATAGCCACTTCCTTCACTTCAGCATTGTCCGAGAATGGCATTACTTTCCAATCGACATCTCGAACGAAAGTTTTGTTCATTTTTTTCCATTCTTCTTGCGGTAATCCCGGTCGCTCCAATAATGAAACAACGGTCATAGCTGAATTCGGAGAGACAGTGATAGCACTTGGATATTTGAAATTTTGCAAATAATCAGTGCCGAAAATTTTCAATCCTGCTTTCTGGAATTGTGCTTTTATATGTTCGGCGGCTGCTTTGCCTCCAGCTGTACCAGGCTCTCTGCCTTCTAATTTATCGTCAGCTAAATACTTTAGATTCTCCTTAATAGTTTCGGTATTGGCTTGCGAATAAGCGTAAGGTAAATTGATATTTAGCGAGAGTATAGCGGTTAGGACGAAAGCGGAGTTACGGAATCTTTTGTAATATTTATTAATATTACTTAGCTTGTTACGATATATCATTGTAATCTTTCAATATTTATATACAACCTTCTACGAACCACAAATTAATAAATATTTTTTCAAATAGCAAGAGGAAATATTTGTTCCTTATTTATCAAGTCGGATTTATTTCGATATTTGTATTTATTTAATAACGAGAAGTCCAAGATAGTCAAAGTAGAAAGAGATAATAATGAATTATTCTTGATGATTAATACTCAAGCCCTTATTATTCCGAAATTGGAGATAGTAATATTTGTAGTATCTTTGCATACTACAAATATTTCATATAACTTGTTGGCATACAACAATATTATTCAATTATTATCCGTCGCTACCGAATATTTCAAAATTATGGAATTGAAAATATGAATACTG